>NZ_CABQXJ010000012.1:0-47887 GCF_902468165.1 uncultured Intestinibacter sp. | reverse complement strand
AAAATCAATTAAATATATTTTTATCTTTTTATAAACGTTTTATACGTGTTTCTTTTTTAATAAGTTATTCATTTGCTAAATATTTAGATAATTTGTTTTCCTTTCCTAAAGATTTAATTTGAAACTATAATATAAGCACAACATCAGGGTTAAAGAGTTGTCAAGATAAACAATTTTAAATGATATACATCTGAATAAAATTATATATAAAGTCAATGCCTTCTTCAATATATAAAAATGAATCACTATAGGATTGTATCTCTTCTTGATTTAATGCTGATGAATATCTTTGTTTATTTTTACAAAAGTCCTTATATGTTGAAAATATGTTAGATTCTAATTTTTTTAATGAACTAATATATTTATTATAAATTTCTATTCCCTGAGTAGTTCCTATACTACTTACTATTTTCTGATTAAAATTGCATATATTATTTATACTGTTTTTTAATTTTTTTTCATATTTAAAATAAATTTTAAATGCACCATCGATTTTAACTCTTTTTTCTTCTTGCAAAACAAATAGTGTATACTCTAATTCTTGATTTATGTTATTTATTTTTTTATTTATAATATTATCTATAGTGTCCTTATTTATTTTTTCAAAATCCAATCTTAAATCACCTAAATTTTTAAATAAACCTATTACTAGTCCTATATCTATTTTTTTTAAACTAACATCTTCATTTGAGATATCTTCATATTTACTATTATATTTTTCATAAATATCATCCAATATATTAGATGATGTAGTTACTGGTTTTACTACTACTTCCTTCATTCTACTTTCTAATATATTATCAAATTTGATTTTTAAATCTTCATCTATATCTAAAGAACTAAAGATTGAATAAAGTTCTGATACTATCATATTTAAATCTTGAATATCCTTTGGTATTTCACTCACCTTACGTTTATAACGATAGTATTGTTTCATATTATTAAAACCTATAAAACTATCTATTCCACTTAAATAGACTCTAAAATTATTATATAAACTATGTAGTTTTGCCAAACTCATCGGAATTTCATGCGTTTCATCTATTAAATCCTTCCAAATTATATCAAAATCTTCATTGGATATATATATGTCACTAAATAAATCTAATATCTCGCAAGTCTTTTCCCATAAATTATTTTTTATATTCTCTTTTACAATTGGCTCTAATCTATTTTTAATTCTATCTTTTTCATCAGTATCTAACTTAAACTTTAATTCTATACTTGGCTTTTCATCACGATATTTTTTGTTCACTTTATTTAAATCTCTATTAGATATTCCATTTAACAAATCTATCTTAGATAAAAGTTGTAATAAATTAGATTTTCCACTTTCATTTTTCCCCACTATTACAGTTATATCATCTTCTACTTGCAAGTTGTTTGAATCTTCCCCAAATGATTTGTAATAATTTATCTTTACATTATTTAACTTCATCTATTTCCTCCCTTATTGAAGATGGTATTGTCAAAAATACTTACTGTATTTTTGACTAAGACATTAATTTTTATCTAAAACTATATAGGTTGTAATTTTCTTAGTTAATATAAATAAATATATTTTTTATATTAATTTTCTTTATATTTCCAAGCCCTATCACTAGATGTCATTGCCTCATAATGTTTGATATGACCCATTTTTTCAAAAATTAATTTGAATACTCTTTTATAATTTTCTAAATTTTCATAGCATAATACATAATCATCACTAATAAAATGAGACCCATCATTTATATACGATAATAAAGATTTACAGATTAACTTGTCTTCTCCTTCAAATTTATTTACACATTCTTGATAATCATATCCACATAATACATTAAAATAATGTTCTAATATTCTCCTCATTGCATTTAATCCTGTGGATATGTCTAGAACATTATTTTCATTTGATATATCTTCTATATTGTCTAAAGTTCTCCATAAAGTTTCATAAGTTGTTAGTATAGGATTGTTTTCAAATCTTTGTATATTAGATATATTATTTAGCTTTTGAATAATCCAATATGATTCTATGTTTGCAGAAGCATGTTTTCTTGAGCCTTTATATGTAACTTCTTTATAAAAATAAATATTATGAGTAAAGATAAAAACTTGCTTAATATCATTTTTATTATTAATACATTCATCTATAAGATCTTTTATCAATGTACTAATAATAAATAATGTATTACTATCTAAGCTAGAAATAGGGTCATCTATTACAAGTATTTTATCTTTTCTAATATCTGTAGGCTCATCACTACCGTTAACTAAATAATAAAAATATAAAAATGTTATAAATCTATATTCTCCTTCACTTAAAGTATCTTTTGCATTTGTTCCATCACTTCTCACAATTTTATAAGTACCTTTTTCTTCTCCTAAAGCTAATTTAAAACTATTAAATCCAAAATTTTTTAATATATTATTTATATCATTTACCACACTCTCTACATTTGCAATTTTTAAGCTTTCCTCACTTATATTTTTTTCTTTTTCCTTAATATTTTTTTGAAGTCCAAAAATTCTTTTTTCTAATCCATATATAGCTTTATCTTTATTTTCTATATCTTTAAAATATTTTTTTATATACTCTTTTAAATTATTTATCATCATAATCCATATATCATTTATAACTTTATCTTTTTCCTTTTTTAAATTATCAATTCTGTCATTATTTACTTTCAAATTTTTATTTATTTCATCTATAATTAATCTTATTCCATTTATTTTTTCATATAAAGATTCTATTTCTATTATTTTACTTGGCATATATATTTTTTCTTGTATTAATCTGATATTAGACTTATAAATTAATTTTATTTCTTCTATTTTATTTTTTAACTCATCAAGGTTATTGATTTTATAACTTTCATAATCTATACTATCCAATGATCTTATAAGTGAATCAAAACATCCTTGATATTCATTTTTAAATAAATTCAATTTTTCACAATCATTTTTATAGCTTTCATCAAAATATTCTTCAATATTTTCTAATATACTGTTATTCAAGCTTTGTTGACAAAAAGGACATTTATTATCACTATTTTCTATAAAACTTAAACCTTTCTTTACCCAGTCGCTATTAGATAACTTAGATATTAATTTTCCTATTTCTAAATCTTCTTTTCCTATAATTATTTTACCTAATAAACTACATTCTTCCACTTTTTTAATATCTTTGATATCTAAAATAGGTAAGTATTTATATTTTTTCAATTCACTACTATATAAATCTTTATATCTATTTAATACTTCATCTTCTTCAACTTCTTTCAACTCTAAATTCTTATAATTACCTAATAATCTTTCAAAAAAATTATTCTTACTATTAGCAACACCTGTAAAAGCCTCTTTGCATTTACTATAGTATTTTGTTTTTTGTCCCCAACAAAAGTCTATTGCATCACGTTTAATTTTATTTTTTTCTTCTTTTATTTTCTCTAAACTTTCTTTAGTCTTGTTAAAATTTTTAGATTCTTTTTCTTTTTCTTCTTTTAAATGTTCAATTTTTTCTTTTATATCAACTGATTCTTTTCCTAATGTAAAGATACCTTTAATCTCTTTTTTTTGCGAAAAATTTTCTTGTACAAAATCTTTATTATAAACCAACGTATCTATCTCTGAGGAATTTTCCCATAAAATATTACATTTCTCAAATCTCTCATTTTTAGAATCTTTTAGAACATTTGCTAAAGTAGATTTTCCACTACCATTATTTCCATAAAAATAATTAATCTTTGTTGGTTTTATAAGTGTTCCATTTTCTTTAGTATATGTTGCTACATTATCTAATTTAATTTCTTTTATCATAATATTTTCCTTTCTAATAAATTTAATAATTCTATTTAAAACATTATCCTATAAATAATTTATACTAAGCAGAAATTATTACGATTACTCTGCCAATGCTACTTGCTTGAATCCAACTTGACCATTCATGAGTAATGGTAGAAGAAAATCTCGAAGAGAAGTCAGTTCTTGATTCTGTTCTTTATTTTTTACAATTTTATTTATACAACTTACTATGTTTTGTTGTAATTCAAATCGTAATTCAGCATCTTTTGGTAAACATATTTTAAAATTATTTATATAGTTTTTATTTGCATGTGGAACTGTTGAACCAGTATTAACTTTTTTAAAAATTGGTTCAAGTTTTTTCATAATTAAAAATAAAAAGTTATTATCAACATAATTATTTTTTATTTCTAATTTACAAAATGTAGACCCTATTACGCCAATATTTCCAACATAAACATCACTACTTGCTGCACCATCCATAACCATTAAAACCTCTCCTGATGTTGTAACCATGGATTCTTTTGAGCAGTATTGTATTGTTTCTGAATTAACTGCTTCAATAGTTAAATATTCTATGAGTTCATCATCCCTTTTATCAAATAATTTATCAGGAGTTTTTCCTTTTATAAAATCAAATACTTCATTAAGTTTTTTACATTCCCATCCTTCAGGAATTTCTCTCTTTAATACTTCATTCCAAACCATTTTTCCACCACTTGATTTATATGGTTTACCTTCTTCATTTGGAAATTCAAATTGTAAAAACCAATAATCATAAATCGTTTTTGCCATTGACTCAAGTTGTACATTGATTTTGTTGTTGTTTTCAATTTTATTATCAATATTTTTAAGAAGTTTTGTAACTTTAATTTTGGTATCATCTTGATCTGGAATAATCATTTCCATATTTTCTACTATATCTTTATTTACAGAATCATAAGTTGTTCCATTACTTTGTTTTTTTAGATTTTCAATATTATATTTCAATGCATAGAATAAAAAATCATTATTTCCATCTTTAGCAGTTATAGATGATAATCCACGACCTATACATAAATCGGTTGGAGCAAAATTTAAATCTCCAACAGGTGCTCTTACACTCATTAAAATATCACCCTTTTTAGCCATTTTTGTAACCTTAGTAGTATATGTATCTATTTCAGGATAAAATTGACCAAAAGTTCTATTTCCTTGTAAAAATGGTGTTCCTTCATTCTCTGTGTAATATTTTGATTGAGGTGATTGACCTGCTACAAAATTTGCAATTTCTTTAAATTTAATTTTCATAACTCAATTCCTCCAATCTCTCTTTAATTTCATCTTCAAGAGATCTTCCTTCAGAGAAAAGTCTATCTAAATTAGATTTAAAAGAATTCATCTTCTCCTCAAATTCTTCTGGAGTTAATTCAACAAACTCAATTTTAACTTCAAAATATTGACCTGCTGACAATGAATAATTCTTATCCTTAATCTCATCATAAGTAACTTGTACACTAAAATCATCCACTACTTCTTGATTAATAAATGTATTTTCAATCTTTTCAATCTCTTCATAACTTAAAACTGTCTTTTGGTTTTTACCATCTTTAACTTTTTTACCTAGTTTTGAAGCATCTACAAGCATTACTTTTCCATCTTGATTGGATTTATCTATAAATAATACAGATACATTTGTTCCTGTATTGGCAAATATATTAGAAGGCATAGAAATAACACCTTTTAGCCAGTGATTGTCTATTATCTTTTGTCTGACTTTCTTTTCAATTCCGCTTTGTGCTGTTATAAATCCAGTCGGTACTACTATTGCTGCTTTTCCATCTTCTTTTAATGAGTAAAGAATATGTTGGATAAAGCATAAGTAAATTGCCATTGAATCTTTTTTCTTGTTTGGTATTTTAGGAATACCAGCAAAGAACCTATCTGTTTCTGACCATTTTTGTTCTATCAAATTTCTTGTGCTTGAAAAGTCCATCTTAAAAGGAGGATTTGAAGTTATATAGTCAAATTTTTTAATTCCTGAACTTGCATCATGTGGAATATTGTAATGTGCTGGTGTAACTAGTGTGTCCCCTTCTATAATATTGTCTAAGCTATGAGTTAAACCGTTTAACATCATATTAATTCTTAAAAATCTCGATGATTTACCAGAAATATCTTGTGTATATACTTGTGCTTTTTCTCCAAATGAACCTTGTCCTAATTCATTTGCAAGGTGAAGTACTAATGAACCTGAACCTGCTGATGGGTCGTATATTTCATATAATTTGTCTTCAACTGGTGTCATGTTTACAAGTATTTTTGAAATAATATTACTGATTGCCTGTGGTGTAAAGTACTCTGCATATACCCCACTTGCTACATTGTAGTCTTTTATAAGATACTCAAATATTGTGCTATAAAAATCAAAATTATTTTTAAATGCATTTCCAAAGTCAAATTTTTCTTGGCTTATAATACCGAATATATTTTTAGCAAAATTGTTTCTCTTTGAAGCTTCAACATTTTCTGTTATTCTTGTAAACAGTGGTTTTCTTTCTCCATCTGCTGTTTCTATACTAAATTCTTTATTTTCTTCATAATTTGATATCCTTTCAAGAGCATCATCAAATAATGAATAGAAATTATCCAGTGAAACTTGTTTTATTAAGCTTTCAATAGTATCTTCATATTTAAAAGCTACGTTTTGAGGATATGAATCATAAAAAGCACTTAATTCATCATTTTCATCTTTTAAAATTTCTTCTGGTGTGATATCTATTTCTTGTGCAAATTCTTTTAAATTAGCCATAAATTTGTCATTTAAAAATTTATATAGGAAAACAGAAGTGATTACTACTTCCTCACTTGCTTGGTTTGATAGGCCGTTAGTTTGACACAACCCTTTTAATTCATCTATGATTTGTTTTATTTTACTTTCTAATGTAAATATTTCTGTCATATACCTTCCCCCTTTTGTATATACACTTTATATTATTTAAATAATTGTAGATTACTATATAGTTCATTAAGTAATGCTTCATAAAATGGCTTTATTTTAGAATAAAGTTTTTCTTTCAATAGTAATTTTGTAACTTTAGATTTTACAGAATCCACAAAGTTTTTTCTCCCCTGAACTATTATAATTTCTTTATCCAAAACATCTTTTATCGCACCATAAATCAGTACTAATGCACGTTCCATTTCCTTATTATCAATTTTGTATGTTATTATAGCATCTTGATAAGTTTTTACAAAAGAATAATTTCCCCCATAAATCTTTGATAATCTTTCATTTTCATAATTTATATCTCTTGCTCTTTTTAATGCATCTAATAATTCATCTGTTATTTCATCTATATTTTCTAAATCTGATATAGATAAGTCATTAAATATCTTTTGTAATAATTCATCTAACTTTCTAATTTTTATATCATCTTTATTTTTATTGTTTTTTATTTCATTTTGTATTTCTCTTATAACCTCAAAGAATCGTTGGAGTTTAGGATTGTTTTCTGCCATTTCGCCCAAATTCATAATAATGATTTTAGTTTTTATAAATTCATACAGTATTTCTACTATTTCTTCGTTTGAAATTACATCCATCATATTAACAGTATTTGTAGATAAATTGATAAAGTTAATTCTTTCTTGAGTTGTTCTAAGTAATTTTTTAACCTTATCATAGTCTATTTGTTCTACATAATCCATAGCTCTTGATAATATAAATTCTGTATAACATTCTTTAACTCCATTTAACAATCTTCTAATCTTAAGTAATGTGTCTTTGTTAAGATTGGTAAGTTGTTTTGAGAATCTTTCCAAATTATCAGTAGATATAATATCTTCTAAATCATTAACGTATTTATTATATTTTTTATTTATATCTTCTTTATCGACTATTAGACCGTTTAATGAGCCTTCATTTTCCCCATTTTCATTTAAATCAGCTTCTAGTTCTTTTATATAAGCTTCTATTGTTCTATCGTATTCTTTTTCAATATCTACAAAATCAACGATATATCCATACTTATAAGTCTTTCCACAAGGCGATTTATAAGGTCTATTTACTCTTGATATAGTTTGAAGTAAAGATTGTGCATGTGGGCCACGAAGCAAATACATTTTCTTTAATCTCTTAACATCATAACCTGTTGTCAACATATAATTGACTATTAGAATATCTGGTATAAAGTTATCTCTAAAATCAAGTTGATTATTTTTATTTATCTTTGCTTGTTTTGGGTCATCTACATCAGTAATTACTAAACCAGTATTTAATTTTGAATTTTGTTTGAACCATTCATGTACTTTTCTTGCTTGGAGATTACTTCTACATACAATCATTCCACCAATAGATGGATCGTTATTTTGTAGTCTAAAATTATCAAAATCCTTTTCTATAAATTCACCTAGTGCATTTACATAAGCATCAGATTCATAAATATCTTTATCTTCTAATTGGTGTTCCTCTATATCCAGATTCTTTTTTATCTCTTTTCTGGCAACAGTATCTATATTTTCTTTTTTAATCCTCAATGTATATCCATCTGCAATAGATTTATCATAGAAATACTTATGAATATAATCTCCAAATTTCAAATTAGAACGTTCCTTTTTAGAAAGCAAAGGAGTTCCTGTTAAAGCAATATAAACTGCATCTGTATCACATATCATAAGATTTTTAAAGAATTCACCTGTTGAAGAATAACTTCTATGTGCCTCATCTATAAAGAATATTCTCTGTACATTTGTGTTATAGTCATTTTTAGCCTCTGGCATCTTACCCTCAAATTTATGTATATTTACAACACAGATTTCACCTATAGATTTATCATTAATATTTGTTGATAATGTCTTATTCAGTTCTTTTGTGAATGCTTTTTTATCTTCACAATTAACTACAGTTAGCCCCCTGTTCCTAAATTCGAGACTAGCTTGTGTAAGAAGATCCAATCTATCGACTACAAAGAAAAATCTAGCATTGACACCTTTCTCAGCATAATAATCTCTAATAATTCTATTAGAAAAGGCTGCAAGCCCTGTTTTTCCACTACCTTGAGTGTGCCAAATGATGCCACCCTTTCCACCTGATTCTAGACGTTCAATTATTTTTCTTGTAGCAAAAAATTGAGGATATCTCATTATATGTTTTTGTGGTACTTTTCCATCTACAAACATGATTCCATATCTCATAAAATACAAGAATCTTTCTTTATCAAATACTGAGGTTATAAAACTGTTGCAAGGTGTATCAACTTTTAAATTTTCTTTAAATTCTGGTGTATCTGTTTCTTTTGGATTATAACCACAATCTTTCATAACGTATTTAACCCTATCTTTGTTAATATTTTTGTATTTATAATTAGTTAAATATTTTATATCATCTTCCCTAAAGAATGAAAAACTCGTATTCTTTCCATTAGGTGTAGTATAAAAAGACCCTGCTTTTATATCTTCTATATCATCATTTTCTTCTTCATATTCCATATTGTTTGAAAATGATACAAACTGAATTAAGTTAAAAAACTTCTTGTAATCAGGATTTTTTAGTCTTTTTTTAATCATTCTATCGAACTCTTTTTGAATTCCCCCCTCATTATTGGGCTTTTTAACTTCCAAAAATGCAAGCGGCATCCCATTAATCAAAATATTGATATCAGGTCTAAAAGAACCTTCTTGACTACCCTCTTGCCCATTAAAAGGAAGTTCATCGACTACTGCAAAATCGTTATTTTCAATATTGTCAAAGTCTATTAACTTCACCTTCTCCGTCGGATTTATAAGCCAATAATAAAACTCTTTTCCCAAATCATTGTTTCTTATTATATTGTTAATGTCAGTCAAAATACTTTTTATCTCATCAAATGTAAACTCTCTGTTATTAATCTTTTCCAATGCTGGTTTGAATCGATTTATAAATATCTTCGTATTAAAATCTACATCGGCGTCTTTTAATGATTGATAATTATATCCCAATCTTAAAAACTGGATAGTAGCAGGTATTTTCACTCTTGTATCTTCATTAAAAATCATCCCCCAGAAAACCCCTTTCATTTATTTATGATTTTAATTATAGAATATATATTCATTTTACCATTATTTGGTTGAAATTTGTTTAAAATTGCCGTTTTATCTATAATTTATGTATGTTTTTAAACCAAATAACGCCATTTAATTATTAAAAAAGCAGGAACCTAAATTAGTTCCTGCCTTTTATCAAATTATTATATTTTAAATAGTTATTCGATTTACATAAAATCTTTATCTTACATTAAATCAATATAATTCTCTCTCAATCAACTATTTAACATTCTCAATAATCTTATTGATATCAGCCTCAATATTAGCTATCTTATCTAAACACTTAGCTTCATCTTCGCCTTTAACAGCAACATAGAATTTAAGTTTTGGTTCAGTTCCTGATGGTCTTACTGCTATCCAAGAACCATCTTCTAAGAAGTATTTTAATACGTTAGCTTTTGGTAGACCATCTATACCTTTTTGGTAGTCTTTTAAGTCTACAACTTTTGTATTATTAAATTCTTCTATGTCGTTTTCTCTGAAGTAAGTTATTATTTCTTTTATTTTAGCTAGACCTTCTATACCTTTTAAAGTTAGTGAGATTGTTTTTTCTCTGAAGTATCCGTATTTTTTGTATAATTCTTGTAATCCTTCATATAAGCTCATGCCTTTGTCATAGTAGTAAGCTGCCATTTCTGATATTAATAATGATGCTACTACACCGTCTTTGTCTCTTGCATGAGTTCCTACTAAGTATCCGTAACTTTCTTCGTATCCGAATAAATAAGTTTTATCTCCACTTTCTTCAAAAGATTTTATTTTTTGACCTATAAATTTGAATCCAGTAAGTACGTTTATAACATCTAAGTTGTTTGCTCTTGCTATATCTGCACCGAATTCTGAAGTTACTATAGTTTTAACTAATGTAGCTTTAGGGTCTAGTTTATTTTCTTCTTTAGAACTTTCTATTATATAATTAGTTAACATTGCACCTATTTGGTTCCCAGTAAGAAGTGCGTATTCTCCAGTTGTTGTTTTAACAGCAACCCCTACTCTGTCGCAGTCTGGGTCAGTTGCTATAACTAAGTCAGCACCTTCAGCTTTTGCAAGAGCTATACCTCTTGTTAGAGCTTTGTGTTCTTCTGGGTTTGGATATTCAATTCCTGCAAAGTTTGGATCTGGGTTTTGTTCTTCTGGAACTACTATCACATTTTTGAATCCAACTTCTGATAATGCACGAGTTACAGGCACGTTTCCTGTTCCACAAAGTGGAGTGTAAACTATTTTGAATTCTTGTCCAACTTTTTTAACTAATTCTGTTTTTATTACTTGAGTTTTTACAGCTTCTATAAATGCAGTGTCTTGTTCTGCTCCTAACATAACAACTAAATCTTTTTGTTCTTCTTTTATAGTTGGTATTGTTGAATAATCTTTTATTGAATTAACTTCATCAGTTATTGCACTTGCTATTTCAGGCATAACTTGTGCCCCATCTTCCCAATATACTTTATATCCGTTGTATTCTGGTGGGTTGTGGCTAGCAGTTATTACTATACCTGCTATAGTGTGTAATTTTCTAACAGCAAAAGATAATTCTGGAGTTGTTCTTAATGAATCAAATATATATGCTTTTATACCACAAGCTGCTAATGTGTTTGCTGCCTCTAAACAAAACTCTCTAGACATATTTCTGTTGTCGTGAGCTATTACTACACCCCTATTTTTTTCTTCTTCTGTAGTATTTTTTATTATGTAGTTTGCAAGTCCAAAAGTAGCTCTTCTAACAGTATATATATTTATTCTGTTAGTCCCCGCTGCTATTATTCCTCTAAGTCCTGCTGTACCAAATTCTAAATCTGTATAAAATCTGTCTTCTATTTCTTTTTCATTTCCCTTAATATTTTCAAGTTCTTGTTTTGTTTCGGCATCGAAATAATCACTTTCAAGCCATTGATTGTAAATTTCCATGTAATTCATCTGCATTCCCTCTTTCAAAATTTAAAACTTTATAATTTTTTACAAATATTCCAGAAACCTATCCACATATATCTAAGATAAACTTCTTCATATCAATATATTTCTCTTTATGTATATTGTATATTGTTTTTGGGTGATAGTAAACATAAATATTTTTAAAATAACGTTTTCCGACTTATTTTTACATTTTATGGAAAACTTTTTTCTTTTTCAGATATTGCCTTTCTCTCAATATATATTGTATAACAAAAATATATTTATAATAAAAAGTATGCATAAACAAAATTTTTATTTTATGCATACCTTCTTTATTGCTCAATTATTCAGCCTTATTACTTAATTACTAGTCTTTATCACTATTCTTTATCACTACATTAATAATCTACATTACTGTTCTTTATTAATTATGTAAAATTTAATAACTTCCGAATAATTTCATTATGTAAATAATTTATATAAATTCAATTATATAAAATTATAATATTCTATAACTTATTTACATCCAGTTATCTTATTGTATATTTTCATATAAGTTTCTGCCACTTCTTCAGGAGAAACATCATTCATACTTTCTTTATTTACTACAGTAGTATAGTATAATTCAGTAAGCTCATATGCAACATCCTTTGCATTTCTTTGAGAAGATCCTGTTACCCTTTGTTCAGCCATAATTATTCTGCCTCCTTAATTTTTACAATATTAATTTAATATACATTCTCTCTATTAACTTAATATTAAATCAACATATAATATATTTTTTCTTTATAGCTATTATATATTATTTAGGCAATATATAAATCATTTTTTTATAATTATTAAAAAAATCTTTCGTAATATTATAATTTTCGCTCTCCTTATAACTCACTCACTCAATATTTTCCTTAATTTCATATATAAAACTCTCAGAATATGCCATTAAAATCAGAGATTTCGTCGCAATTATAAACTATCTGCCACCTTGATAAGCTCGTTTATTAACCTAAAATATCTCAACCTTATTCCTATCTAACCTAACACCCCTAATAAACTGATTTATCTTCATATCATTCACACTATCACCTCTTAATTTCCCATTTTATTATCCATACTATTATCCCTTAATTGTTCTTATAATCTATATTAATTAGAACTTAATAATTCTTCCTGTCATCCTACTGCTATTATACATTATTAAATATTTTTAACAAACTTTAACCTATAATTGATAAAAAAATATCTCCATTTTACCTTTAATAAAAAAAAACACGATAATTTAATTATCGTGCAAGGGTGGGTTAAATTATTTAAGCTATTGCTAAATTTACATTTATATAACAACATTTCTTACTTATAATAGTATATTATCTTACTAATTAAATCAATTCATTATAATACAAATTCATTCCATTTAAGAATCGATTTTTTAGAATCAATTCTAATTTATAATATATTCTAATCTTTTGATAATAAAATAATAATATGATTTGTTATCCGACTAATTTTATATTTCTTCTTTTTATATTGTATATAAAATAATCCATTATATTCTCCATCCTTTATTCCTTTATTCCTTTATTCCTTTATTCCTTTATTCCTTTATTCCTTTATTATGATTATATTTAACAAGTTTGTGATAATTGAATATAAAATCTTTAAGTTGGATATAATCTACTTACTTATAAAGAATATATTCTATATATGTATAGAATTCGTTTTAAACAGTTTAAAATACTGACTTCAAGCAATGATTTTTAATTTAAAAATATATAAAAATAAATTTTAAAAAGGAGTATGAAAATATGTTTACCAAAAAACAATCTGTTGTATTTGAAACAAAAAATTTAGAATCTATGACTAACTGTCTCAATAAAGACGAACTTGAATCTTTAGTACATATAATTCAATCTAAAATAAAAATGGCTTATTATAATAAAATAGATCTTGGTTCAGACCACGAATTTTTAGATAATTTCCCGAAAGGTCAAAAAAGAGACCTCGAAATTTTGCGAGGAAAGTTTAAAAATAGCTTAAAATGTCCAAAATGTGGTCATTTAGAACTTAATAAAAATGGAATTACTAATAATCGACAACGATATATTTGCAAAAATTGTAGAACTACATTTGATGAAAGAAGCTTTTCTCCGCTTTCTAATACTAAGCTAAGTCTTGATACATGGTTAAAATATTGTCGTTTTATGATAAAAGGTGGAACTATAAAGTATTGTGCACAACAAGTTTCAGTCAGTATTCCAACATCATTTTTTATGCGTCATAGAATCTTAGATGTTTTAAATTTATCATTGAGAAATCAAAGTTTTGAAGGTCTTGTATATGTCGATGAATACCATCTAAATGAATCTTTTAAAGGAAAAAGTAATAACAAATCTATAGAAGAAGACCGTTATTTTAAAAATTTTGAATATGAAAATTTACCTAGAAGTATAACTTTCACTTTTATGAATTCAAATATTTTTCTAAAAAATCCAGCTAAATATCTAAAACCTATACAAGTCAAAATTAATACAGCAATGGACAGAAATGGTCATATTCTAACAAGAATAATAGAAAATCCATATTTTAGGTCATATAATAAGAAAATTTGTCAGGATGAACTATATTTCTTTGAAGGCAAACTGAAAAAAAATGTAACATTATGTTCTTTTTTAAATTATCCATATAGAATGATTTCGAATAAATTTAAAGTTAATTTTAAAAAAGCTAAAAGTCGAATGAGCGCTCCAATTTATACAGTACATCATGTGCTTATGTATCATACAAAACTATCTAATTGGTTGGCTAACTTCCATGGTGTTGCTACTAAATATCTAAATAATTATTTAGCATGGTACTCTTTTTTATTTAAAGTTCAGAAATTAACTAAAATTAGTAAAATAAACGACTTATTTATGGAATTTGCGACAAAAAATTTATCTATAACTAAAAAAGAAATTCAAACTAGAAAAGTAGAATTTATTTAGACTTAAAAAATATATATGTTTAATATGAAGATTATTATTTATTTATAAATTTAATTTATATTTTTAATAATTTTAATTACTTAATTATTATATTTTCTCTATTCTGTATTTTATCTCCCATACACTTTATATATTATTTATCACAAAGTTGTTTAATATAATCATAATGTATTGAAGTAATAAGTAATAAGTAATATTTTATTTTATACCATCAATTTTTAACAAATAAAAAGGAGCAAGTACAAAAATATATTTTTATACTGCCCCATTTTACATTGATTTTTATTTAGATTAATTACATATTAAATTAAGCAAATTATCGTTTGGTGGAACGATTGGGAATACATTGATGTCGTGATCTATCTGACATTCTATAAGGACTGGTTTGTCTAGTGTTAAATTTTCTAGAATTTGATTTAATTCTTCTAAATTTTGCGCCTTATGTCCTTCTATTCCGTATGCATTTGCTAGCATTATGTAATTAGTTTTATCGTATATATCTGTTTCTGAATATCTCTTATGTGAGAATAAGTTTTGCCATTGTCTAACCATTCCTAGTGCATTGTTGTTAAATAGGAGTATTACTATAGGCAAATCTTGAGTTGCTACGGTTGCAAGTTCGTTGCAGTTCATTTTAAAACTTCCATCACCTGTAACTAGTAGGACGTTTTTTTGCGGTGTTCCTAATTTTGTTCCGATAGCTCCTCCTAGGCCAAATCCCATTGTGCCTAAGCCTCCTGAAGTTATGTAACTTCTTCCTTTTTCAAAACTCCAATATTGTGCGGTCCACATTTGATGTTGTCCGACATCTGTTACTACTGTTGTATTTTCGCTTCCTAATTTTTTATTAAATGCTTCTAATATATTTTTAGGATGGAAGGCATTTTTATCTATTATGTGTTCTGTATCTTTAAAAGTATCTATTTCAGATAACCACTCTGAATTATTTTTAGGTTCTACTATTTCTAAAATACCGTTAAGAACATCTGTTAAGTCACCTATTAATTCAATTTCTGCAGGTATATTTTTGCTCATTTCTGATGAATCAATATCTATTTGTATTATTTTTGCATTTTTTGCAAATTCATCTTTATTACCAATTACTCTATCACTAAAACGTGCTCCTATAGATATTACTAAGTCTGAGTTTGATATAGCTAGGTTTGCTTCTTTGCTTCCATGCATTCCTACAAGCCCTAATGAAAGTGTATCCTGTCTGTCTATTCCTCCAAGTCCCATAAGTGTATTTAATACTGGTGTATTGATTTTTTGTGCAAAGTTTTTTAATAAATCATATTGATCTACTGATTTTATTCCACCACCTGCATATATTACAGGCTTTTTAGATTCTTTTATTAAGTTTGCTACATCTTTAAGCTTATTTTTTGTTTCATTTTCTTCTCTTATTTCAAACTCATCTTTTATTTTGGAGTTTTGACATGATGGTATATAATTTTCCATATTATAATCTATGTCTGTAACTTGTAGATTTTTAGGTATATCAACTAAAACAGGTCCTTTTCTTCCTTCATTTGCAATTGTAAACGCTTGGCTTATTATTTTTGGAAGTTCTTCTAAGTTTCTAACTAAAAAATTGTGTTTTGTTATAGAATAGGTTACTCCTGTTATATCAATTTCTTGAAATGTATCTTTTCCTAATAAACTTGTTCCAACTTGTCCTGATATTACTACAAGAGGTGATGAATCCATATATGCAGTTGCTATTCCTGTAACTGCATTAGTAGCTCCTGGTCCCGAAGTTATAACGCATACACCTGTTTTTCCAGAAGTTCTAGCGTATCCATCAGCCGCATGAACTGCGCCTTGTTCATGAGATGTTCTTATATGTTTTATTTGGTCTGTATAATCATATAGTGCATCATATATTGGTATTACACTTCCTCCAGGATAACCAAACATAGTGGTTACGCTTTCTTTTATTAGACATTCTATTATAAGATTAGCACCTTGCATCTTGATTTGTCCCCCTTAAATATTTCTTTTGTCAATTTAATTAAACTTTGTAATTTTTATATAAAGTATTTTTTCTTAGTTTTTATTGTTTTATTTTAAGTTTTTTCATATACATAAAAAATTATATTGATCCAAAAATTTTAAAAGAATATAATTTCAAGTTTTAGAAGAATATAATTTGCTATGTATTTTAGTATTAAAAAATACTCATATTAACTTTTATTTTTCCCATTATTTTTGCCATTGTTATTTAAATATATTAATTATTTATCTTTATATTTTTTTATATTTTATGCATATATTATAAATTAGTTCTTTTTGCTTCTTTATAAGTATAGATTTTTATCTTTTTACTTTTTATATAATATAATTTAGCTCTTTATACATATTTCCCAGTTATTTTATATTAATTATTTACCATATTATTAAAATTCAATTTGTAAAATTGAAATAAAAATTAAATTATTAAATAATAAATCTATAGTTATTATCTCTCTTGATTTTAGTTTATATAAATCACATGAGATAATATTTAATTCCCAATTATTTTAAATAAGTTTATATTTTTTACATTTTATATTAGTGTTATATTTGTCTAATTTAGTTATAATTTATTGAAAATTAAACTAAGTAAAAAGTTTAATTTTCAATATAGATTTATAACTGTTGTGCTTTTTAAATTTATAATTTTATCTTCTTATTTTTTTAAGAAAGTCATCATGCTTCTTAATTGTCTACCTGTTTCAGATATTTGAGAGCTATATTGTTCTTCTCTCATAGCGTGGAATTTTTTGCATCCACTTTCATTTTCAGCTATGAAATCTCTAGCAAATTTACCACTTTGTATATCAGCTAGTATTTCTTTCATTGCAGCTTTTGAAGCTTCTCCTATAACTCTTTTACCTGATACGTATCCACCGTATTCAGCAGTTTCACTTACTGAATAGTTCATTCTTTCAAGTCCACCTTCATACATTAAGTCAACTATTAATTTCATTTCATGTAGACATTCAAAGTATGCTATTTCTGGTTGGTATCCAGCATCTACTAGAGTTTGGAAACCTGATTTTATTAATTCTTCGCATCCACCACAAAGAACTGCTTGTTCACCGAATAAATCTGTTTCTGTTTCTTCTTTAAATGTTGTTTCAAGTACACCAGCTCTAGTTCCACCTATACCTTTTGCATAAGCTAAAACTGTTTCTTCAGCTTTACCAGTGTAGTTTTGGTAAACTGCGAATAAATCTGGTACACCGCTTCCTTCTTTGTATACACTTCTTACTAAGTGACCTGGTCCTTTAGGTGCAACCATTATTACGTCTACATATTCTGGTGGTGTTATATATCCAAAATGTATATTAAATCCATGAGCAAATGCTAATGTTTGTCCTTCTCTTAAGTTATCTTTTATGCTTTCAGCGTATACTACCCTTTGAACTTCATCTGGTAATAAACACATTACTACATCTCCTGCTTTAGTAGCATCTGCTACACTTAATACTTCAAAACCATCTTCTTTAGCCCTAACTCCTGATTTTGCTCCTTCGTGTAATCCAACTACTACATCTACTCCACTGTCTCTTAAATTTTGTGCATGAGCATGGCCTTGACTACCATATCCTAGTATTGCAACTTTTTTCCCTTTTAAAGCATCCATGCTTACATCTTTGTCATAAAACATTCTCATTAGTGAAAATCCCCCTTGTTATTTATATATATTAATTATTTTTAGTGATAAAACTATAAAAATAGATTATCTTCTTAAGTATAAAACTATAATTCAATTTTCAGATAATAGTTTTAAGTTTTAAACTATAACTTAGTTTTTATTTTATATTTTAAAGCAATTAATTATTTTCATTTGTTTTTTACAAGTATTTTTTACTCTTTGCTTTTTTTAGAAGTATTATATATTGTATTTCCATTTTTTTCAATATTTTTCTTTGTTAATATTTTATTTTTCTTATCTTTTTAAATATTTTGATTATTCTCTTTATTATTGAACATGTAAATCAGTTACATCATATAATTTTCTCATATGGTTTACTACTTCTTCTAAAGATGTTTCATCTTCATTTATTGTAAGATACATTCCTGATTGTTCTCTATTCATACTTATTTCTTCTATAGATAGTTCTTTTCTTCTTAATGTCATGGCTACTCTTAAAAATGAATCCATACCTTGATTTAATTTTGCATATACGTTTCTTCTCATTGTTTTTACCCCCTATAAATTAATTCATTGAAATTTAAGTATTTTTTTCAAATCTGTGTGCTTTATAGGAATTTTTGCAATAAAAAAAACTTTCTCCTATATAAGCAACACTTTATTACTCATAAGGACGAAAGTTATATTCCGCGGTACCACCTTACTTATAGCCATACAATAAATGACTATCCCTCATTTTTCTAGTCAGAGCAAATCTTAACTATAGCTATGTAACGTTAGCAGACGTCCATATTTAATAAGTTACCTGTTCAATACGGAAGCTAGGAGTGATCATTATATGCTCAAATTAACACCGGCTCTCAGCAACACCGACTCTCTGTAATTAATCAACGAACATTTTTGTCTCCGTCAAAGCTTTTATTTTTTTCTCATTTATTATATTTATATTATATTTGTATTGGTATATTAAGTCAATCATTTTTTCTAAGTTTTTAGAAAATTTATCATATTCACAAAAAACTTAATTTTAATTAACTTAAAATTCACAATTTATAATTATATTTTTAATTTTTAAATTATATAAGTATATTTTCAAAAAACAAGAATAACAACTACTATAATACAAATTTATAATTATTTTCCTTAAGCCATAATACTATTTCTTTGTAATTAGGTATAATATTTTGAACTAATTTATAAAAATCCTTTGAGTGATTCATATAAATTATATGACAAAACTCATGCACAATTATATAATCAACCGCATCTAGTGGCAGCATTGATATTTTAGAATTTATATATATGTTCTTAGATGTATTACAACTGCCCCAAATTTTCTTTTGTTCTTTAACTTTTACTAAGTTGGGCTCAATTTTTCTAAAGTCATCACTTTTGCTTCTTAAATGGTCAATTCTATCCATTATTATCTCTTCACTTCTCAGTTTATACCACTTTTTTAGACTTTCTTTTATATAATCTTTTTCCCAATTATTTGTTCTAATTTCTATATTGTCGCCTTTTAACTCTATATAGTTATAGTTTTTATTATTTTTATTTTGTAAATTCATATCTTTTAATATTTTAAGTTTATATTGTTTGCCCATATAATAATATATTTCATCATCTTCATAATCTCTTTTTATAATAGTGTCATCAAAATGTTTAAATTTATTTAATTTAGATAGTATCCACTTTGAATTATCTTGTAGTACTTTTTTTAATAAATCTGAAGAAACTTTATGTGGTGCTATTATTTGTATATTTTCTTTTGGACTTACTTTTAAAGATATGTTTTTTCTTTTTCTATATATAATATCAACAGCCAACTCTCGCCCTTCATAATTAAAGCTTATTTTGTTCATCTTTTCACCTCATTTTTTACATACATATATATCAATTACACTTATCCATAATTTATAATGCTTATCTATAATTTTCTCTGTATTATAAAAATCCCTTCTAGATACTAGAGGGGATTTTTATATGATTTTATTTAATTATTTCTATTATATTTAGCCTATTCCTCCTAAAAGAATACCAGCTATAAGTACAAATACTGTTAAAAATACAAATACATATTTAGCACTTATTTCAAACAATTTTCCTAATTTTTTCTCTGAGCCACATTCTATTTCTGATTTTGCTTTTTTAATTCCTATAACCCAGAAGAACATAACACCTGATATAAATGCACCTAGTGGAATTATATAAATTGATACGAAGTCCATTAACATTCCTAATGCATCTCCATCTTCAGCAAATAATCCTAATAAGAATGCTGCTATCACTACTATTGCAACTGAAACTTTTCTATTTAATTTAAATGTACTTTGTACTGCTTCTATTGGTACTTCTAATAAATTCATTAAAGAAGTTATTGAGGCGAATAAAACAGATACAAAGAATATTATTCCGAAAAGTCTACCAAACGGCATTAATTTAAATACTGATGGTATTGTTATAAATAACAGTGGTGGTCCTGATGCTGGGTCTAAATTAAATGCAAAAACAGCTGGTATTATAACTAACCCTGCTAAAAATGCACCTAAAGTATCAAATATTACTGTATTTTTTGCACTAGATATAATATCTACATCTCTTTTTAGATAACTTCCATAAACTATCATCCCAGATCCCGCTAGAGAAAGTGAGAAAAATGCCTGTCCTAATGCATAAATCCATGTTTTAGGTTCTGCTAAAGAAGCCCAATCTGGCACAACTAAATATTTAAGTCCATCAATCGCTCCATCTAACATAAATACTCTTACCATAACTATTATAAATAATATATAAAATGCCGGCATCATTATCTTATTCATTATCTCGATACCTTTTGCTACACCTGAAACAAGTATTATAGATACTATAATAAGAGCAATTATATGCCATATTATACTACCAAAAGGTCCTGCTATTTCTCCAAAATAAAGGGCGCTATCTGAAGATGCCATTGCACTTCCAGTTATAAATCCAACTAAAAATCTTAAAAACCATCCTACAACAACTGCATATCCAACAGCTATTCCAAATGCTCCTAAAACTGGTATTGCACCTAGAATCTCACCCCATTTTTTATTTTTTGTTTCTAATGCTTTTTTAAACGATCCTATTGGACCTGTTTGTGTCATTCTACCAAAAGCGAACTCCCCCATAAGACCTGTATATCCTAACAGGATGATAAATATTAGATAAGGAATTAAAAACGCAGCTCCACCAAATTGACCTACTCTATAAGGAAATAGCCATATATTTCCCATCCCTACTGCAGAACCTATACAAGCAAGTATAAATCCCGTCTTCGATGTAAAACTGTCGCGCGTTTCATTATTCGTTTGTTTTTCATTGTTTGACATTAACTATCCTCCCTTTGATAAATATTTATTTATATTCTTTACTCAGCAAAATATATAATAAACATATTCTATCATAATAATAAGTATAGCTCTATATAAAATAATTTAAAAACGCCCCACTAAATTATAAGAGGGACGTTTTTATTATTTTATTAAAATATAGGAGATGGCAATTTAATTTACATCTTGCTTTTTTATTTTAAAGTAATAGTATGTTGTCGCGATAATACTTCCAACTAGACAGTCAAGTATATCAAACATAGTATCTGTAAGACCTCCTGCTTGACAGTCAAATCCTAAATACTTATCAAGCCCAAATTCAATAAGCTCCCATATACTTGCAACACCCATACTAAACATAAACATATATATAACAAAGAATAATCTCTTTCTACGTGTATTTGTTTCATTTTGGCTAAAATAAAATATTATTTTTGCTGCCATACATCCAATAAAACCAGATGTTATATGCAAAACATCGTCAAAATGATTAAATCGATAGAAATCAAAACAAGTACCGCCGATTATTGCTATTGGTATAAAAATAATTAAGGTCGTTACAAGTAAATTTCCAAATAGATGATTATACTTTTTATTTAGTATAACTAAAATTATAATTCCGATTAAGCTTAAAATTGATAAAATAATTGATCGAAAATCTCTTACTGTAACAAAATATCCTATGCATAAAGCATAGATTAAATATATTATCACGTGAATTATATTAAATATATTTTGCTTTTTCATAGTAAAATATCTCCTTAGCATGCTTATTATATATAGTATTTGGTTAATATTAAATATTATTCAAATTATTTTATTTTCTATATTTTAACTAAAAAACATCTCTAAGTATTTATGATATAGAGATGTTTTTTAATTTATTTAATAATTTATATTCTATTTTTCTGATTTTAATGCCCCATAGAAATAAGATGCTGTAGCGCCTCCATCTATTAAAAAGTCACTTCCTGTTATAAATGCACCCTTAGGACTCATCAATAATTCGGCTACATTTGCCACTTCGTCTGCAGTTGCCGGTCTTCTCGCTGGGCATTTTGCAAACATATTTTTATAAAAATCGCCTCTTGGACCGTTGAATTCGTCTATTGCTAAAGGTGTAACAACTATTCCAGGTGAGGTAGAGTTTATTCTTGCTCCTTTTTCTCCCCATTTTACAGCACAACCCATTACACGTTTTGCAAGTTGATATGCATGTAGAGTATCTTTTATATTTTTAATTTGTAAAACTTCTAAATCTAAAAGTTCTTCTGTTGGTGTTGTCGCTAGTCGATTGTCAATTTCTGCTCCTAAATCTTTCATTTTATGTCCTGATTGGCTAGATATCGTTACTCCAACTCCACCTTCTTTTATCACTTTACCTACTTCTTCTAATAATACTGCTGTTCCATAAAGGTCTACTTTTAAAATAGACTATATTTAAAGATCCCCTTTAAGACCTATTTCTTCTGCAACTTCGCGCATACCTAAAATAGTCTCTTCTATAACTTCATTTAATTCTTTTCCTAACATCTTACATCCATTTTCGATTACTTCTCTGTTTACCCCTGCTGCAAATCCTTTTGATTTATATTTCTTTTTAACAGATTTAAGTGTTATATCTAATACACTTTTTGATGGTCTCATTATAGCAGCCGCTGTTATAAGACCTGTCAATTCATCTACTGTATATAAAACTTTTTCCATATCTGTTTCTGGTTTTACATCGTTTACAAGACCATATCCATGGCTTATTATTGCACGAATTACTTCTTCGTCTATACCTTTATCTTGTAGTATTTCTATAGTTTTTTTGCAGTGTTCTTCTGGATATAATTCATAATCGACATCATGAAGTAATCCTACAACTCCCCATTCATCAGGATTGCCACCATATAAGTTGGCGAAATGTCTCATTACCCCTTCTACAGTCAATCCATGTTTTATTAGATGTTCATCTTTGTTGTATTCAGTGAAAATTTCCCATGCTTCTTCCCTTGTTGGATACATTTTATTACCTCCCAGTTATATTATTTATTAAATCATATAATTCTTATTATAATAATAGGAAAACAAAGCTATACTTTGTAAATATTTTCCTATTTGGATTTATTAAATAAATTATATTACTTATTTACATTTTTATCAATAAATACTGCTTTTTACTATAAAATCAATATTTATATATTGTATCCATAAAATTATATATAATACATACTAAAATTCACTTCGTTCATATCGCCAACGACTTCATTCGTTGCTTAAAGTTTGGCGTGGGCGACTTCATCCTTTGCTCAAAGTTTAGCGTCAATGATTTCATCTATTACTCAGAATTCAGCGCGAAAGACTTCATCCATTGAGTTAAATTCACGTTATTTATAATAATGTCAACTAAAAAAAGACATACTCCCTATGTAATTTGGCAGTATGTCTTTTTTATATTTATCTTAATTTCTTTCTATAGTAGTATCGTCTTTTAATTTTTCTATATGTTGTAGATATTTTTCTGCAAGTATTCTATTTACGATCTCTTCTCTACAATCTTCTAATGATTTTTGTTTTGTCTTTTTATCTGTCACCTTTACTATTTCATAGCCATAAGGTGTTTCGAATACATCTGATACTTGACCTTTATCCAGACTAAATACTTTTTTTGTAAATTCAGGATTTTTATCTTCCTTTGTAAAATAACCTAGATATCCGCCATTTTTACCAGTACTTTTATCATCAGAATTCTCTTTTGCTAGTTTTTCAAAATCCTCCCCAGATTTTATTTTCTCTGCTATTTTATTAGCTTTTGATTTTAATTTATCTTTTTCAGAATCACTTACTTGTTTATCTTCATCATCTAAAATCGAAACTAATATATGATAAGCTTCTATTGATTCTTCTTTAAAGTCTGATTTATTTTTGTTGTAATAAGTTTCTATTTCTTTATCTGTAACTTTTAAATCTTCTTCATACTTCTCTTTATATTTATTTATTACTAAATCTTTTTTTATAGTTTCTTTTAAATATGCTTCGTCTATATTAGCTTTTTCTAGTGATTTTTTATAATCACCATTTGCATCTAACATAGTTTTAATTTGATTGTATTTTTGCTCTACATCATTTTCATCTACTTTTATTCCTTCACTTTGAGCCTTTTGGTATACAACTTCGTTGTCTATCATATAGTCTATTACTTTACTTGTTATTTCTTTATTATCTTTTGAGCTTTTAAAATCAGAAAGATAATTTGCATCTGTGTAGTTTGAAGTGGCTGTCAATATAGACTCAACCCTCTCTACATCTTGATTTAAAAATTCAATATCACCTACTTTAAATGCATTTTTACTGGAACATCCTATCATAGATAGGCATAATAAACTTACTAATCCTAAATATAGCGTTTTTTTCAATTTATCCACCTACCTCTAACCTTGACTTCCTAATTTTTCATTCCAATAATTTTGCTCTTCTTGTGTTTGAGTTATTGGAACTATTTCATATCCTTGTGATTTTAAATACTTGATTATCTGATCTAATACAGCAACAGTTTGTTTTCTTTCATGAATAAGGATTACTATCTCATTTCCCTTTGCATTTTGTTTTATACTTTGAACAATTTGTGGTGATGTAGACTTCCAATCTTCAGTGTCTAAAGTCCAGTCCCATATTTTGTATCCAGCATTTACTATGTTGTCATATGATGCTTGTGAAGTATATGGCTTACTTCCAAATGGCAGCCTTATAAGATTTGATGTCTCTCCTGTTATTTTTTCAAAAGTCTTTTGACAAGTATCAAATTCTTTTTTGGCAGACATAGGAGTTTTATACAACTTGTGTATATCGTGACTTACACTGTGAAATCCTATACTATTTCCAGCTTCTAATGCATTTTTAACTTGATTTGGATAAGATTTCATATTCCCATCTATCATGAAAAATGTAGCTTTTACATTATTATCTTTTAGTATTTTTACCATTTCATCAGTATATTGAGACGGTCCATCATCTATAGTTAGGTAAGCTATCTTCCCATAGGTTTTTGTTGGGCCCTTGTTTATTTCTTGTGATGAATTGTAAATCATATCTGATAATGTTGTAGATGCTAGTGTTGCATTTATATTATTTTCATCTTCACTTGTTTTTTTATTACTACACCCTGTCAGCGAAAATAAAGACAATGCAACTAAAATGATTACTGTCAGCTTATTTTTTAATCTCAAGATAATCCCCCCTTATAATTTTTTTATAATATTTATTGTTCTCATTTTCCTATATTTAATTTCTATAATCAATGCTGAATTTTTAGTAATCTTGTCATAAAAAGGCACATTTTTAAATACTTAAAATAAAAGTAGACAATAATAAAACTATAGCTTCTTATTATCACCTACTTTTATTTTATATAAAAAATCTAATTTTATTTTTCTCTACTTATTAATTCTTTTTTTATATCTTCAATTTTTACACCTGAATTGACCATAAGAACTAATGTATGGTAAACTAAATCACTTATTTCATAAGTCATTTCTTCTTTGCTTTTATTTTTTGCAGCGATTATTACTTCTGCACTTTCTTCGCCTACTTTTTTAAGTATCTTATCTAATCCCTTATCAAATAAGTAATTTGTATAAGAACCCTCTACTGGATTTGATTTTCTATCTTCTAATAATGCATATAATTTTTCTAATACGTCTTTTGTATCTATTTTTTCTTTTTCCATAATTGGGTTAAAAAAGCATGAGTAATTACCAGTATGGCATGCAACCCCACTTTGTTTTACTAAAACTAATATTGAATCTGCATCACAGTCGTAATATAGTCCTTTAACTTCTTGTATATTGCCTGAAGTTAAACCTTTAGTCCAAAGTTGTTGTCTACTTCTGCTATAGTAACATGCTCTTTTTTCACTTAAAGTTTTTCTTATTGATTCTTCATTCATATAAGCAATCATCAACACTTCTTTAGTATCTATATCTTGTGCAATTGCTGGAATTAGTCCTTTCTCGTCAAACTTTAAGTTTCTTATGGCGTCTAAATCAATTTTTCCCTCTAATGTCTTTTCTGTAATTAAATTATCTCTCATATTTATCTCCCCATATTTTTTAATTTTATACGTATGAAAATTTATATTTTATAATTTATTTTTAACATATTCTTTTTATCGTAATTTTCACCATATCTATATTTTAACTCAATATTCGCTATTTTTCCATTTACTTCCATATATTTATCTGTTAAATTTCATATTTTTTATATTCTAACTTCTATACCTTGTTTTTTCATATATTGTTTTAAATCGTTTATCTTTATTTCGCCAAAATGAAAAACTGATGCCGCAAGTATTCCATCTGCATCTGCTTGTTTTGCAGCTTTTACAAAGTCATCCATATTTCCAGCACCTCCTGATGCTATTACTGGAACATTTACAGTAGAAGTTATCTTGGACAATAATTCTATATCATATCCATTTTTCATTCCATCTTCATCTATACTGTTTACTACGATTTCGCCAGCCCCAAGTTCAACTCCCTTTTTCGCCCACTCAATGGCATCTAAGTCTGTTTTTTCGCGACCGCCTTTTACGTACACACTCCAAGAGCCTTTATCGTTTTTCTTTGCATCCATAGATAGTACTACACATTGTGCTCCAAACTTTTCTGATGCCTCTCTTATAAGATTTGGATTTTTTACAGCAGATGAATTTATAGATACTTTATCAGCTCCTTTTAAAAGTATGTTTGTAAAATCATCAATAGTACTAACTCCACCGCCTACACAAAATGGTATATTTATCTTTTCTGCAACTCTTGTGACAAATTCGAGCGAAGTTTTTCTCTCTTCACTAGATGCAGTTATATCGTAAAATACTAATTCGTCAGCACCACAATCACTATAAAATTTGCCCAAAGTCGCTGGGTCATCTACATCAACTATATCTTTAAATTTCTTTCCTTTTACTACTCTTCCATTTCTCACATCTAAGCATGGTATTATTCTCTTTGTTAACATAAGTCAATTACCTCCTTAAGATCTAGTTTTTTATCATAAAGTGCCTTTCCGATTATTGCACCATACATATTCATATCTCTAAGTTTTTTAATATCATCTATAGATGTAACCCCTCCTGATGCTATTATGTCTAGTGAAGTTTTTTGTGATAATTCTTTGTATATATCGAAGTTTGGTCCTTTAAGCATTCCATCTTTTGATATATCTGTGTATACGATTGTCTTAACACCGATTTGTTCTAATTCTTTGCATAAATCAACGGAATCTATGTCGCTTAATTTTTCCCAACCATGAGTCGCAACTTTTTTATTTCTCGCATCTATTGAAACTACTATTTTTTCTTGACCGTATTTATTGATTAATTCTTTTAGCAAGTTTTTATTTTCAATCGCCATAGTCCCTACAATTACTCTATTTATTCCTAAATCTAAAAGCTCTTTTACTCTTTTCTCATCTCTAATTCCACCTCCAACTTGGATTGGTATATCTACTGATGTTGCTATTTTTTCTAGTGTCTCGTCATTTATTCCTACTTCATCTCTTGAACCATTTAAATTTACAACATGTATAAATTTAGCTCCACACTCTACCCATTTTTTAGCCATAAGATATGGGTCCTCACTGTATATATTTACTTTGTCAAAATCGCCTTGTGTAAGTCTTACACATTTATTATCTTTTATATCTATTGCTGGGAAAATTATCATTTTAAAATCAACTCCTTATACGCTTTTAATATATCTGCTCCTACTTGACCGCTTTTTTCTGGATGAAATTGTAATCCATATACGTTGTCTTTTCTAACTATTCCTGGTATCTTCTTTTCATATTCTGAATAAGCAATTAATTCTTTGTTATTAGAATTTGCGTAATATGAGTGAACATAGTATACATAGTCGCCTTCTTTTATATATTTTAAAATTAAGTCGTCCTTTTTCTCGAATTTTAAATCGTTCCAACCCATATGTGGCACTTTTAAATTTATATCTAAAAAATCTACAGAACCCTCTATAAGACCGAGTCCTTTGTGAGTTCCATATTCTGTTCCTTGTTCGTACATTATCTGCATCCCGAGGCAAATACCTATCATGTACTTCCCTGTTTTTGCAAAATCTTTAATTGTATCTACTAACTCAAGCTCATTTAATTTATTCATTGCATCGCCAAAAGCTCCAACCCCTGGCAAAATCAGCGAATCTGCATTTTTAATTTCTTCTAAATCTCTAGATAATTTTGTATCTATACCTGCTCTATTAAACCCTCTAATTACAGAACCCAAATTTCCCAAGCCATAATCAACTATAATATTCATTATAAAACCCCCTTTGATGAAGACACCTCATCTGAAACTATTTTTATTGATTCTTTTAATGCTCTTGCAAAAGATTTAAATATCGCTTCTATTTTGTGATGGTCATTTTCCCCATATAATAAGTTTATGTGTAGCGTAACTCTTGACTCATTTACAAATGCTCTAAAAAATTCTTTGACCATTTGTGTCGTCATATTTCCAACTCTTTTATCTTTAAATTCTGCATTAAATACTAAGTAAGGTCTATTGCTTATATCAATTGAGGTCTGTGCTAGTGATTCGTCCATAGGAATAAAAACTGTAGAATATCTTTTTATTCCTCGTCTATTTCCTAGGGCATTTTTTACACACTGCCCAAGTGCTATTCCTATATCTTCAATTGTGTGGTGATCATCTACATAAGTATCGCCTTCGCATTTTATATTTATATCGAATTTGCCGTGAAACGCCATTAAGGTAAGCATATGGTCGAAAAAACCAATCCCTGTATCTATTTCTGATTTACCACTTCCGTCTAAATTTATCTCAACTGAAATCTTTGTCTCCAATGTATCTCTATTTATTTTGTAAGTTCTCATCTTATCCCCCGCGATTAACTTAATTTATAATTTTATCTCAATCTATTATATATATATCATTCAATATCTATATTTCATTTAATATATATTTCATCTACTTATATATCTCAAAATCCTATATAACTTCTTTTAATGCTTCTAAGAATTTTTGATTTTGCTCTTTTGTACCAATTGACACTCTATAAAATCCCTCTAATTTAGAACTAAACTTTCTAATTAAGACGTCTTTTTGAATTAATTTCTTTTGTAAATCTTCTATATCGCTTTTGAAAAATATAAAGTTTGCACTTGATTTATACGCTTTAACGCCTAAATCAATTAACGTCTTATACATCTTTTCTCTCTCTTCTTTTATACTTTTCACATAATCATACATTCTATCCTTTTGTCTTAAGGCTTCTGTAGCTATATATGTCGATAGAGAATTTAAATTGTAAGGAGCTCTAACTTTTTCGATTGAATTTATTATATCTTCATTTGCAACTATATATCCCATTCTTATTCCCGCTAGCGAAAATGCCTTTGATAGAGTTTTTACAATTAACAAATTGTCGTAATTCATAACTTCATCAATTAGAGATTCATCTCCAAACTCCATATAAGCTTCGTCTAAAGCTATTAATGCATCTGTGCTTTTTACGATTTTTCTAACTTCTTCTTTTGTAAGAACTGAGCCTGTTGGATTGTTTGGATTACAAAGGATGATTAACTTTGGACTATTTTTTTGAATATCTTCAATTATACTGTCTACATTTAATTTGAAATCGTCCTCCGTCTTAGCGCCCACATATTTTGCACTAAAAACTTGTGCATAAATTGAATACATACTAAAAGTAGGATCTAGGCTCAGTATCATTTCGTCTTTATCTAAAAAAGTCTTTACACATAAATCCAATAGCTCACTTGAACCATTTCCAACAGTTATATTCTTAGGCTCATATCCGACATAATTATTGATTTCTTTTTTTAACTCGGTATACGAATCGTCTGGATAGTAATTTAATTTAAGGTCGCTATTTCCTAATTTTTTTAATAAATCAAGATATAGATCTTTATCGCCTTCATTTGCGTCTAATTTTACTGAACATACTGTTGGATTTGTAACATACGGTTCTAAGGTTCTAATACTTTCTTTTTCTCTATTCATATCACCACTCCTCACTTTAAATTCTTTATCTAATTATTTATAGTCGCTTGCTTTTACTGTTGAATCGAATAAATCTATTATTTTTTGAATTTTTTCATAATTAAACTTATAACTAACTCTATTTGCGATTATTCTGGCGCTTATATCAAATAAATCCTCATATACTTCTAGTCCATTTGCCTTTATTGTATTTCCTGTTTCGACTAAATCGACAATTACATCTGATAGACCTACAATAGGGCCTAATTCTACTGAGCCATTTAATTTAATTATCTCTATCTTTTGCCCTCTTCTTTTAAAGAAGTTTTTTGCTATTACAGGATATTTAGTCGCCACCTTTAAATTTTCACAAGTCAAATACTTATCCTTTTTGCCCTTCATACCAGCTACTGAAAACTTGCATTTTCCAAATCCCAAATCGTAAAGTTCATAAACTTCACTTTTGTTTTCATTTTCTAAGATTGTATCCTTACCTACAATGCCCAAATCTGCCACACCTTTTTCAACATAAGTCACAACATCACTAGGTTTAACATGAATATACGTTATGTGATTTTCCTCATCTGTAAATATTAATTTTCTAGAATCTCTATCTATCCATTTCTCCATATTTAAATCTTTAAGTCTTCTATAAATATCTTTTTCAATTCTCCCTTTTGCAATTGCTATTGTTAAATTGTCCATAACCCCATCTCCTATCTATTAATAGCTTCCATCAATGCGTCAAAGTAGATTGTAAATCCTATAGCAGGGACTCTTTTTCCAAATGACTCTGTAAGAGAATCGTATCTACCTCCGCTTAATATTTCTTTATATAAACTTTTATAATACCCCTTTAACATTATTCCATCATAATAATCTAGCTTAGATACCATAGATAAATCGAATAATGTATATTTGTCTAAGTCTTCTTTTGAAATTAAAGTACTTATTGTATTTAATTGATCAATTCCTTTTTTCATTCTGGCATTTGTAAAATATTTATTTGCTCTTTCTGTAACTTCTTTTAAAGTACCCCTAATGCTCAAAATATTTACCATTAGTTCTTTTAATTCTGGTTTTATATCTAATTTTTGTGCAAATGCCTCTAGTTCGGGTTTATTTTTTCTATACAGCAATTTTTTAAATTGTCTTTCAGTATCAGAATCTATATTTAATGCTTCAACAAATCCATCTATATAGTTGCCGCTTCCTATTTCAAGTAAAAATTCATCTGTAAACTTTCTCAAAATATTAAAAGCTAAATTTACAACTTCTCTATCTGCATCCATTGATGGTTCACCTAAATACTCACATCCAAACTGTCTACATTGTATAATTCCATCTCCATTTCTTTTGTTTTTATAAACTGTTGAATGATAAAATAATTTCAAACTCAAATCATCTTCCCATCTAGGTATTAAGTTTTTCATAAGACTTATAGTTATATCAGGTCTAAGTACCATAACTTTATTGCTAACTACTTTTACCATAGACTTTGTCGAAATATTTTTATCAATTTGTGTAATTTCGTCATATTCTTCAAATATCTCGGGTTTTATCTGTATGAAACCTGCATCTACAAAAGATGTCTCTATTTTCTTTGTTAGTTCATATCTCTTCTTTGCAAAGTTTAATTCATCTTGTATTCTTAAAAACTCCATTTCATTACACCTCTACTTTTTATATATTAAAAAACCATGTAGGCTTTTACCTACATGGTTTTAACTTTATCCCATCATAGATACAAGCCTTTAGCTAACACAAATAGGGCTTGTATCTATGAAAAATATTCTCCATAATTACAATCCCTAATATCTATGATGATGGTGATGATTTAATTTTTCTATATTTAATTTATTAAATTGTCTGCTTATTAAATTCATCTTCCATTCCTCCACTTCAATTATTTACTGTAATTTAATTTATGTCGAAAACTGTATTTTGTTAAATTTTCTAATATTTATTTTGATACTTTAAATAGTAGTACACTTCTTTTTAATTTTCAATAATTTTTTATTATTTATATTCTCTTCCACTTTGCACTTCTACCTTTTGCCACAACTTCAATTTTCCCGTCTTTTCTCATATTATTAAAAACTCTATTTATTGTAGGCTCTGGTATATCTGGGCATTGTATTTTTATATCATCTTTTGTAAAATAACCTAAAGTAGAATTGACTATCTTTTCAATTCTCTTTGTTTTAGTTTCTTTTTTGATACTATTTAAGTTAAGTTCTTCTCCTAGATTTAAATATGCATCTAATATAAATTTTAAAAAATATTCTATCCATTTATTTATACTATAATAAAACTTCTCTGTGTCGTTTTTTCTAGCAAATAATCCTTTAAAATAGACCATTTCACTTTCATCATAGATTTTTCCTAAGCTTTCGTATTTTGAAATTGTATATCCATTTTTATTGAGCAATAGCACAGTCAATAGTTTGGCCATTTTTACATTATCTTCTTCAAATGGTGAAATTAATATAAAATCTAGTATAAATGCTGCAACTATTATTAAATTGTCTATTTCATTTTCTCTAATCAATCTATTGTATTCTCTGCACAAATCTTCTATGTATTGATCTAGTCTTTCTTCTATGTTCTTCTTGATTAATACACCGTGATTATTAAAAATATCGTCTCTAAAAAAATCTGTACGTAGAAGGTTATTTTCCTCAGTTCGATATTTTCCTCCTCTAACTAAAGAGAGGCGATGTAGATATCCATGTAGCTCTAGTATCGTCTGTGAACTTAATGACATATCTTCATATGCACTATTTACAGTTTTTAAACTATCCCTAAATTCCATTATGCTGACTTGTTCTCTTGTTTTTGGTTTTACCTCATTTAAAAATATATTTCTTATTTCTTCTCCCTTTAATATGATACTTTCACATGAGTCTATAGTAAAATCTAATACTGCTTTTTCCGTTAATTTTTCTAATACTTCTTTGGGCTGCTTCTTATAAACTATTTGTTTGCCTTTACATTCATTTATAATCGATATCATTTTGACAACTTTCATATTAACAGGTGTATCTAGCAATTTTTTCCCTATAATGTATTCCATAAAATCACTCCAAACCTAAATTTCACTTTTTATAATTAATCACCTTATTTTGACTTAATTTTAGCATATTTTTACATTTCTTACAATTTGATAGTGATTCTATATTTTTTCTAACAATTTAAAAAGTATAGTATTTTTCAAAAAAAGATAAAAAATCAAGGTAATATACTAAAAATCGACTTAATTTTCTTTATTTAAACTTAGTTTTGTTTATTCTATTTTATCAATAGTTTTTTAATATGAAATTTTGTAATCTTTGTAAAAATAAACATCCCCCTTTATACATTTTAATTATATATTGTAATTAATTTTGTATTTAGAGGGATTTTATTTTATTTATTGTCGTATTTATTAGTCGATATCAACTCTTCTTTTATTTTTTTATTTTCTTTATCTAAATAAACTCTATATGTCTTTATTATTATTTTATCTTTTTTATATTCATGCTCTGTTCTTACGTATATTCTTTGTGCATCATCTCTACACCCATAAATCTTACTTGTAATAGATCCTTTGCCCACTATATTTTTTATATATATTGGATGAGAATATGGATTTTTAAATTTTAGATCATAATATCCATAAGCTACTGTCGCATCTCTTCCACCTGAAACATAGTGAGATAAGTAAGTGTGGTTGTGAACTTCTACTATTTCTAATCCAGCGAGTAGTGCTGCATTGTATATTGTTGTAGATACTTGGCACACTCCGCCGCCTTCACCATTTATATATTTTCCTCCGACAATTACTGGTGCATATTTGTATCCTTTGCTTAGAACTCTAGGTCCAGTTGCATTATTGTATGAATATGTTTCCTGGGGCATGATGATTATATCACTTGAACTCTCGCCTGCAACATGAATATTGCTACCTCTAGATGTTTCATTATTAAAAGCAGTTGAAAATTGTCCTAATATAGAATTTACACTTTCTACGTCCTCTGTTTTTAATTTAGGTATTGTAGTTTTTACTGGAAGATTTAGATCCATGATATTTTTATTTTTTATAATATCGTCTATTTCTTTTTTTATTTCGTCTTTTTGAAGTTCTTTACCATCTTTTGATGGTAACTTTTTAAAACTTCCGTCATTTTCTATCGCCAAAGTAGCACTCAAAGCCTCTCTATCTATTTGCTGTGCAATACAGTCGATTATCACATCTAATTTATCTTTGTCATAAGTGGCTTCTAGTGCTATATGATGCCTCTCATTTAAGATAAGTTTTGATTTTCGTTTTAAATTTTCTAGTTTTTTAGCTGTTCTTGTGTAGGAAAGTGCTTTATTAGTCGCTTCTTTCACCTTATATCTAAAATCTATATCAGAAGGATGTATTGTCCACACTTTTGAGTTGTATTTTAAATTTATATCTTCTAGTGGATAAGCTTCATTTAAAATATCTATACATTGTTTTTCTGTCATAGATTCCATATTTATATTTTCAATATATACATTTTTATAAATTTTCTCTTCTTTATTTTTTATTATAGTGTTTCCCAAACAACAAGTTAGAATAATAAAAGTAAAGATAACACTTATAATTTTTTTATACATATAAAATCCTCCCGTTTCAATACACAAGAAATTTGTGTATTTTCTTTTACATATTTATTATTCTTCCTTTTTGTTTCTTTAATAATACAAAAAAACTATTAGATATTATCAAATGTGATATTATCTAATAGTTTTAATGCAATTTATTTAAATCTTCTTACGCTTTTTTTCATTTTTTTCTTCTTCTAGTATTTTCTTTTGAAGTTCTTGCATATGTCTTATTATATAAAAATCAATATCGTCATTGTCGCTATCAAATCCCCAATGAGTTTCTAACATACGTATACTTCTATAACAAAGTCCTGAATTACCTTGTAATTTAAAGTCGATTAAGTCAAATAACCAACATTCTCTAGTGTTTACATCCCACAAATCGTGTTTTTTTATGTACTCATCTAAAATATTTCTGTATTTCATAAGTGTTGGGTAGTCAATTGTCACATGTTCCATAAAAACATTGAATTTTTTCCCTCTAGCCATATCTAAATCCCCCTCAAAATATATTTCATATTCCATATAAATTATATCATATTTTTACATATTTTGTTAATTTAGATAAATAGCTATTTATACATAATAATTTAGATAAAATCACTATTTATATATAATTTAAGCTGAGTATTTATATCAACTTACCCTTTATATACTACTTTTCCTTCAGATATAGTATATTTTATCTTTGCGTCTAATATTTCTCCTATAAATGGTGTATTTGTAGCCTTAGATGCAAATTCTTTTACTTCCCATTTTTCATCTGGATTGAATATTACTATATCAGCAAATGAGCCTTCTTTTATAAAACCTCTGTCTAGATTGTAAAGTTTTGCTGGATTTATAGTCATTTTTTCTAATAAATGCATTAAATCTAAATGACCACCTTTAACTAAAGTTTTTACCCCAAGACCTAAAGCTGTTTCAAGACCAGTTATACCACTTGGACATTTAGTAAACTCGTTGTCTTTTTCTTCTTTTGTGTGTGGAGCGTGGTCTGTCGCTATTATTTCTATTGTATCGTCTTTTAATCCTTCTATTATAGCTAGACGGTCTTCTTCTGTTCTAAGAGGAGGATTCATCTTTGCCAGTGAACCGTATTTTAAAACTGCTTCTTCATTTAATGTAAAATGGTGTGGACTAGCTTCTGCATAGACATTAGCACCTAAAGACTTTGCAAACTTGACAGTTTTAACGGCTTCTTTTGAGCTTATATGTTGAATATTTACTTTTGCCCCTGTTTCTAAAGCTATCATAACATCTCTCGACACCATTATATTTTCAGCTATAGATGGTGCTCCACCTTCAAGCTTTAATGCTTTTGATACTTTACCTTCATTTACCCCTGCTTTAGTTATAAATACTGGATTTTCTTCGTGTAAACTTATAGGTACATTTAATTCTTTTGCTTTTTTCATAGCTTCATACACAAGTCTAGTGTGTTTTATTGGGATACCATCATCACTAAATCCTACAGCTCCAGCTTCAAACATTTCATCAAAATCTACAAGTTCCTTTCCTCTAAGTCCCTTTGTAACAGTCGAAACTTGAAGTACATTTATATCAGACTCTTTACCTTTATCTAATACATATTTTAAAGTTTCTGGATTATCTACTACTGGTTTTGTATTTGCCATACATACAACAGTTGTAAAACCACCTTTTGCTGCTGATTTTGCTCCTGTAAATATGTCTTCTTTGCGTGTAAAACCTGGGTCTCTAAAGTGCACATGTATATCTATAAGACCTGGAGAAACTACACATCCACTTGCATCAATAACAGTTTCAAAATCTTTTTCAGATAAATTTTTCCCTATTTCTTTTATCTTTTCATTTTCAATCGCTATATCTACTATTTCATCTCTTTTAGAAAGTGGATCTATTAATCTACCATTTTTTATTAAAATCATAACTCACTTATTAACGTATAATTTATATAAATAACGTTAATTACTCCTCTCTATATGTATATTTTAATTTTCAAGTTTTAATTGATTATATCTATTTTATATTGTATTTAATCACTTAACAAGTTTAAAAAATATATTTTGTTTTATATGTATAGCTTTTTTAGGACAAAGCTCGTGACAGCAATAACATCTTATACATTTTTTTAAATTTATTTCGGCGCCCTTGTCTGTAATTTGTATTACTTTGGAAGGACAAGACACCTTACACTTCCCACATTTTACACATTTTTTATAATCTACTATCGGCTTTGGAGTTATTATTTTATCTACTATATCGCCTAAAACTTTAGGTAGTTTTAATGATAAAAGTCTAAAATCAGAACTTGTAATCGGAATTTTAAAATCTTTTACTATAAAGTTTTCTATACTATCTCCTAAAAACTCTATATCAGAAAAATCATCTTTTATTAAGTTTCTCTTTATAGAGCCCCTTACTGTTCCAACTTTTATAGGGTCTAAATTTATAAGTTTGCATCCAGCTATATCGAGTGCATATGGGCTATAAGATGCTAATAAAACACCTATTTTTCTAATATCACCAGCAGTAGGCCCCTCACCTTCCATTCCATAAACTCCATCCATAATTGTAAGGCTTGGATTTATATATTGACATATATCTAATAGTACATTTTCGCAAAATAGCTCTTCTGTCTGAAATCTATAATGTATTTCCGTCTTTTCTAAACCTGCAATTACACCGTATAGATTTTTTACACCACCTGTGTATTTTGCCATCTTGTGTGTCTTTAATTTGCATAAATTTATAACATGGTCGACTTTAGTTATTGGACTTATAATATTCATACTTTTTAAATATATCGCGTTGTCATTTTGAACTTTTGTTTCAGAAGTATCGTAATTAAACTCTACATCTAAGCCTTTTAGCTCATCTATCAATCCACATGTTTTATAAAATCCTTTTAAGTTGTTTTTTGTATATGGACCGCCCGGACTTTCAGCAATTATCACCTTACAATTTAATTTTAATAATTCTTCACAAACAACTCTAACAAGAACAGGGTGAGTAGTCGCCCCTTCTTCTGGAGATTTTTTTATTACTAAATTAGGCTTTATAAGTACCTTACTGTTGGGTTTTATAAAACTTTCAAGAGGTCCTATATCACTTATCAAATCTTCAAATGATTTTTTCAAAATATCATAATCATAACTTTCACATTCCCTAATACTCACTTGTTTCATATTCGTTTTCCCTTTCGTTTTTTATTATATATTCTAAAAAAATGTTGGAATAATATATCCCAACATTTTATACTTTTCTATTTAATTTATATACTCAATATTTGATATACGATAATTAAATTTCGATGTGCTATCATTATCGACTAATGAAACTTTATATTGTCCTATATAATCATGGTCTCCACCATTGGATTCAAAATATGCATCTACAATAGCTGTATATGTTTTATCGTTATTATCATATGCGTCTATTACTTCTATACTAATCCAAGGCCCTCCATCTGCTGGTGTTATATAATACATATCTTCTGATTCTGAATAATATAATAAATTTGAAAAATCATTTATTGTGTCATTTAATCTAGCTCCATTAAATTTACTAGATATAACTTTAATATATTGATTTGCATCATCTCTAGCTATACAATAGCCATTATTCGACATTATAAAATAGTCGCCACCTACATAAGTATTTAAGACCATATACGCTGTATTTGGCAGATATGTTGAATTTACTGCAGTATCGTAATCTATATTTTCTTGGTACATATTATATAAAACTGATGATATAATAACTTCTTCTGAAGATATATCTATTTTTTCTTTTACAGTATTTTGTGTAGAGCCTGATTGATTATCACTGCTAGATAAGTCGTTATCACTACCTGCTAAATTTTCATTGTCGTTTATCTCTGAAGAAGTATTCGTATTAAAATTTTCTCTCGAACTCAAGCTGTTTTCACACCCTATTGTAATTAATCCTATGCATATAATAAGTGTAAAAATTAATTTTTTCATTTTATTTCTCCCCTTCATTTCTTATAAATTATACCCTTTTTAAATATATCTTATTTCTATCTAAATAGATATATTCCCTCGTATTTATAGTATAAGATTTATTTATTTTTTTCTCTAAGCATCTTTTTAATATATTGAAAATGTGCATCTCTTTTTTTATTTCCTGAAGATCTCATATTGGGGAATGCATTTATCAATCTTCTGTGTATAAATGCCTTTTGTTTTAAAGAACTAAATTTAAATTGTATATCATCAATTTTATCTTGTATTGCTAAATCGCCGTATTTTGATGAAGCCATTTTTAATTTCTGAGCGACTTCTTCTGGACTTTTCTTTAATTTACTTAAAAACTCATCATCTTCATATAATTTAAATTTTGAATGTATTTTCTTCATATCATCTACAAGCATTGTCAGTGAATCTACTTTTAATGTCAATGTTCCTAATGCCCTTGCTGTAACTATTAAATCACTAATCATAGTGATAATAGCGAAAATTAAAAGCACATACAACACTGTAGTATTCATTTTTTCTAAATTATTTATAATAAATGGATGCAAAAATTCAACAACAAATACACTCATAATTCCAAACATAGTAGAATTTAATAAACAAACCTTGCCATTTATATTGCATTTATGATTTGAATAATCCCACCATTTTGCATGAAATAACTTTTCTAGTATAGTTGCTGTTATATATTCAAGCATAGATGTCAAAATCATTCCCGATATAAATACACCTATCATGCTATCTCTATAAGACCAGCACCCAATAATTATAATCAACGCTCCTACACCATAAACTGGGCATACTGGTCCATTCAAAAATCCTCTATTTATCACCTTTTTCTGTAGACAAGAACAGTATATACTCTCGCAAACCCAGCCTAAAAATGAATATATAAAAAAATACAACATGTAATTATACACTATACTCATAAACTCCTCCTTAATATTTATTTATATTCTACCTTATAATTATTAACTCTTCATTACTTTTTACAATTTTTAGAAATAAACAATATTTTAATTATACTATATAAATACATGTTTATATTAAATTATGATAATTCTGCCTGAATTTTTTTTCTTTTTCTCCAACTATAATAACCATATAAATCATTTATAAGAAATACTAAAAAACAAACAACTATCGAAATATAAATAAATTATTTTTAAATTTAAGATTTTTTCAAATATTTCCAAAAAACCAGTTGACTTTTCAAAATATTTGTAATATACTTCATAACATAAATTAAATAAGTCTTATCAAGAGCGGTGGAGGGACTGGCCCTATGAAACCCGGCAACCAATATAATTTATATATGGTGCTAAATCCTGCAGCATTGTGCTGAAAGATAAGTATAAACTGATAACGTGGTCTGAGTTTATACTCAGACCTTTTTTAGTTTTTAAATTCTTTATATAAGAAGATAGACTTATTTAAAAAATTACAACAAGGGGGTATTTCTTATTATGAAGAAATCAAAAAAAATTATATCTATTGTATTATGCTTATTAGCAGTATTATCACTTTCAGTAGGTTGCTCTAAATCAGATGCCGAAGACAAAGTAATTAAAGTGGGAGCAACTCAAGTTCCTGGTGGAGATTTATTTGAGTATTTAAAAGACGATATTGAAAAAGAAGGTTACGAACTTAAAATAACAATATTTGATGATTACAACCTTCCAAATGAAGCTTTAGACAACGGTGAAATCGATGCAAACTTATTCCAACATGAGCCATATTTAAATAAAGCAAAAGAAGAAAAAGGTTATAAATTATCACCAGTAGTTGGTTTATATGAATCTCCATTATACGTATATTCTTATAAAATAAAATCTATTGATGATTTAAAAGCAGGCGACAAATTTGCTCTTCCAGATGATCCAACAAATGGCTCAAGAGCTCTTAAATATCTACAAGATGAGCTAGGTTTAATAAAATTAAAAGATGGTGTTGAAAATCCTGGAGTTAAAGATATAGTTGAAAATCCTAAAAAAATCGAGTTTATCGAAGCAAATGCAGCTCAACTTCCATCTCTTTTAAGTGATGTAACTTGCGCATTTATAAATGGTAACTACGCTGTTGCAGCTAACTTAGATGCTAATAAAGACAGTATCTACTGCCCAAAATTAGATGGAACTTATACAAATATACTCGTAAGTAGAACTGATGATGTAGATAGTGAAAAAATTCAAGTTCTTAAAAAAGTTTTAACTAGTGAAAAATCTAAAAAATTCTTAGAAGAACATTATAAAGGTGTTATAGTACCTGTATTTTAGACAAGAAAACCTCGCACAAAATGCGAGGTTTTTTTATTGTATTTCATTTTTATGAAATAGCCTTCATTAAATATATTTTAGTGTTAAAATATTAATAAGATAAATTATAAAAAACAAATCGTTCTTAAATATAAATACGCCAGTCTCTTAGAAAGACACTTAATCATTTGTCATACGCTATGTCTTAAAGAAATATTTAAATTATAATTATGGAGATAAAATTGTTATATGAACAGATATATTGCTTTATTAAGAGGAATAAATATAAGCAGAAAAAATAAGATAGCTATGTCTGAATTAAAAGAAGGATTTATTAAACTTCATTTTACAGATGTTTCTACATATCTCAATAGTGGTAATGTTATTTTTTCAAGTGATATTGATGATAAAAATATTCTTTCAGTCTTTCAGATAATATAAAATCCATGATAAAAGACAGATTTGATTTAGACATACCGATTTTTATTATTTTACAAGAAGAATTAAAAGAAATATTAAATAATGCACCTAATTGGTGGTCAAGAACTACTAGTTCTAATATAAGTGATAATATTACAATTAGAACTGCAAATACTGTAAGGAAAATTATTAATAAATAATATTAATGCTAAAACAAAGCTTGATGAGATAATTAAGTTATCATCAAAATATCTTGATGAACTTAAATGTTAATTAAGTAGGGGGGCTTTATACAAAAGGTACAAGTTAGAATTAAAGAAAAATACTAAGCAAATTAATTCTGTAGATGATTGGTACAACTTTGCACCACCCCAAAATTCAAGTCTACACTGGAAAGATGGAAGAAGTGCTAAAGAATTAGCCAAATATATAATAGGTGGAAATGGATGTATTCCAAAAGAAATAGAAATTATACTGTCTCAGTTAGGATGCAATCCAAATAGCATATTCTATGGTGAACCCGAAGCAGTAACAAGTCTTGAAGGTAGAGGTAGTGGTCGTCACCATGACTTATTACTTGTTAAGGAAAGTGAAGTTGTAATAGGAATTGAAGCCAAGAGTGATGAAGATTTTGGGAAAGCAGCTCATGAAGAGTTATTTGGAAATAATGATTATAAACAATTACTTTATAGTATATCTGACAATAAATTTACAAGAGTAAATAGTCTATATAATGATATTTATGGATATGATTTATATAAAAATATAGAGATAAGATATCAACTTTTAACATCTACAAAAGGTGTCTTAAAAGAGGCAAAAAAAACAAATGCATCTAAGGCAGTTTTGCTCATTCTTACATTCAAAAAGGAAAACTGCTATTCAGAAAGAAAGATAAAATCAAATTTGCAAGATCTAAATAATTTTATCGATAGCTTAGGTACTCCTTTAAAAAATGGACAGTACAATTTACCTGGATATCCTAATATAGATTTTATGTAAAACATATTGAGATAGATGTTTAAAAAATAAAACTAGCTAAATTTATAATAAATTAGCTAGTTTTTTCATAATGCGCCCAAATTTTTACTACTTATAAAGCATTTGCATCAAGGTTTAATTCTACTAAAGATTCTACTGTTTCACTACTATTTTCTTGTCTATTTATCAATACATTCATGAAAATCATTAATAAATTAAATATACCTATAACTATAAATCCATATACTAATGGATGCAAATTATTACCTATACCAATAGGTGACACTCTCATAAAGCCATAATTAGATCCTATTATATGATTTAATATAAACATAGATACATGGTATATATTAGTGAAATATATAGCTGTTTTAAAGTCCTTTTTATCAAATTTAACACATTCTATAAATATGCAATAAACAGAACCCCAAAGAAGGAATAGGTGTCCTATGAAGAAAGAAAATTGAGTTATATGAGGAAATAAAAATGGGTCTAATCCTGATGGATATATTAATGCAAATACTGCACCTATCAATCCCCACATAGAACCTAATTTTCTACAGATACTTTTATTAAATAATAGTCCAATTCCCATAAGTATTATTGCAACTCTGCAATGATATAATGGTAGACCTTCAGTTAATACATGGTATTTTGATAGTAAATACCATGCATATAATATTATTTGTTGTGATAATAATACTATACCTATAATTTTTTCGAATTTCCTATTTACAGCAATTCTCTTTATCATAGATATTATACCCAAAGTACCTATGAATAATATAGCTATATGCTGCCATCCAAACATCTTAAAATTACAGTATTTTGATGTTTTTCTAAAAAAGTATTTTAAAAAATCCATTTTGTCTAACTCCCAGTTTTATTTATTAAAATAGTTTATATTATAATAAAACTATTTTTAAAACACATATATATAATTTATAATTTGCAGCTATGTATAAATTAATATAATTCATATGTGTTAAAAAAGGAGTGAATACAATTAAAAATTTGTGATTCTATTCACTCCTTTTTTACTACATATTTTCACTGATTATCTTCAATTCTCGTTTCAAAATACTATAAAGTTCTTCTGCACTTTCCTTACAACCATTCTCTACCCAAATTTCAAGTGCTACGAAGGCTATTTGATTAAGTATGGGAGTACAATACATCAAATCATGCTTATTCATTTCAACTTCTATATTCTGTATAAGTTGACTTTCTTTTTTTCTTGTAGAAAATAAAAATATATCATATCGTCTACTTTTTACAATTGCTGTAATATTTCACTTTTAACATCTCTGCTAATCCATCACATATAAGATTTGCTGACTTATATACACGTTTATCATGCTTGATATGATACAATTTATATCGCCTCCGTTTTATAAGTTGTGATACTATTGTAGCATTTCTTTTTGTATATTAAAATGACTTTACCAAATATATTTATTATTTTTAATAAAGCATTTTTGCTTAAAATGGAGGTTATTATGAAAGAAAAATTAAATGTATCTTTTAAAATGGAAGATGATTACTTACCACCACTTAAAACCTTGGCTACGATATCCTTTGTGATATTACTATGTTCTATGCCACTTTTTGCATTAAACGGTGGAATTGGCGAATATGTAAGAGAATATTTCGGTATAATATGGCACATTTCTATGTTTTTCTTTATCAACAAATTAGCAACTCCTAAATGGGGTTAAACAGCTGGTATCTTTTGGATTGTACTCGATATATTAAGCGGTATTCTCTATATAAACAATTTTTATAGCATCCTTGGAGATGCTTCTCTTGGCATTGCAGTCCAAAATGGTCTTTCTTTATGTCTAACAATAAGACTTACTGCGCACTGTTTTGAAGGAATTTGGTTGATATCATCTGCATTTACAACAAGTAATAAAGTTATTAAGGTGTGTGGTGTACTTGCTGGAATCTTTATCGCAGGCTATAGCATAATAAGTCCTTTCGCCCCATCATGGGTGCTAATGCTAAATGTACCGTTTATGATTATATGGTTCTTTATGATTGTTATAGGAAAATATTAAAAAAAGTAGGTATTACATCACTTAGTATAATACCTACTTTTTTGTTTATATTAAATCGTGAGCATATTCTGCAATCGGAGCATTTTTTAAGAATTTATTTCCGATTATTATAAACAATACTGTAAATAAAATTTCTAAAATAATAGTTATAATTGGCTTTTCAACAAAACAAGTTATACTCCACATTATTGTTTCAAGTTTATCCCCAATATATCTATTACTAAATAAAATATTAAATACAACTCCCAATAATATACCCGGAATTAATATAAAAACTAAAATATTGTATTTCATTTTTAATCTATAAAACATAGAACCACAAATATAAGCTATAGACATAACAAATAAACTGCTTATAAATCTAATTCCTAAAATTATAAATATATTGTCCATGCCTTCTCCAAGCCACTCTATTGTGCTTGTTCTAGTATAAAACTCTGCTTTAACATTATATAATTTACATATATAATCTAAAGAAAATTCAACTACCACTCCAGATACTACAGCTATTATTATAACAATTAGCATCATCTTGAAAAATGATTTTATACATGCATCTCTATCACCTCTTATATTTAACATCTGTGGTAGGAAGTTATTCGTAAATATTAAAGTTAAAAGAAATACTCCCATATAACATATATCAGACGTTCTACTTATAAAAATTAACCCATCTCTATTATTTGAAAAATAATCTCTCATACCGCTTATAAATGGGATTATATTGTTCACAGCAATCAATATAAATATTATCATTATAAGTTTTGGAATATATCCTTTGAAAATTTCATAAAACGGATTTTTATTCATATAAAGTCACATCCTTTCTATTCATGCTTAAAAATAACTCATTAAGCGATATATTTTCATAAGATATATTAAAATCGTCCATCTTATTTTTTATAGTTTTATTCAAATCGCCGTAATACCAGTAAGTATAATTATCTCCAAAATGTTTTAATGGCCTTTGATCTTTAAGCTCAAAAATATTATTTATCTTATTTTTATTTCCGCTTATAAAATAAGCCTTTTGTCTTATATTTTCTAAGTTATCAGTAATTTTTACATCCCCGTCTTTTATTATTACAACTTCTTCTAATAGATTTTCAACTTCTTCAATTAAGTGAGTTGCAATTATTATTGTTCTTGGATTTTCACTATAACTTTCGATAAGAACGTCATAAAAATAATTTCTATTTACTGCATCTAGCCCTACTGTCGGCTCGTCAAATATTGTGATAGGACAGTTTGAACAAATTCCGATTATATTTGAAAGCAAGGTCTTTTGACCTCTAGACAAACTTTTATATGTAAGTTTTTCGTTTATTTCAAACAATCTACATAATTTGTTTTGTAAGTTATAATCATAGTTTTTATAAAATTTAGAATGCATATTAAAAATGCTTTTAACCTTATAATCTTTTAGGAAAAACTCCTTCTCTCTTACAATACATATATCCTCCAAAACTGAAATGTCTTCTTTAACAGTTTTTCCAAATATCTTAATTTCACCACTTTTACATACAAGCTGATTGCCGATTAAGTTGATAAGTGTACTCTTTCCAGTACCATTTTTCCCTAAAAGACCATAAATCTTTCCGTATTCAAAGTTTATATTCATATTATTACAGATTATTTTTTTCCCAAAGCTATGATTTAAGTTTTTTATTTCTATTGCCAAATCCATATTACTCCTCCTTAAAATCACTTATCATATCTAAAAGTTCTTTTTTTGTAATTCCAAGCTTTTTTGCTTCTGAAATCAAATCTTTTAAATAAACTTCTTTAAAATTATCTTTTCTTCCATTTTTAATTATCTCTTTTGCACCTTTAGATACAAACATACCTATACCCCTCTTTTTAAACAAAATCTCCTTATCGACCAATATATTCACACCTTTCAAAACTGTAGCTGGATTGATTTTATAAAATTTTGATAACTCTGTAGTAGACGGAACTTGCATCTCCTCTTTTATTGAATCTGATAAAATCTCATCTTCTATAGCTTTTGAAATTTGGATAAATATCGGCTCATGATCATTAAGTTCTAACTTCAAAGCGCCACCTCCTTATATAGTTAGTTACTTGAGTAGTTAACCACACGTCTATATAATATTCTATTTTCATATATTTGGCAATAGTTTTTTATTAAATATTTTTAAATTAAAAAAAGACCATGCAAATTGGCAAGGTCTTTATCTATATAAATCTCTATTTTTATATTTAAATCAAATTTTATTATCCAAAATATCTTTGTAATAAACCTAAGAATGCTTTACCGTGTCTAGCTTCGTCTTTACACATTTCATGAACTGTATCGTGTATAGCATCTAATCCTAATTCTTTAGCTTTTTTAGCTAGTTTTAATTTTCCATCAGTTGCTCCGTATTCAGCATCAACTCTTACTCTTAAGTTTTCTTTTGTATCAGCTACTACACATTCTCCAAGAAGTTCAGCAAATTTTGCAGCATGTTCAGCTTCTTCGAAAGCTATTCTTTTATATGCTTCTGCTATTTCAGGATACCCTTCTCTATCTGCTTGTCTACTCATTGCTAAATACATCCCTACTTCTGTACATTCTCCAGTAAAGTTAGCTCTTAATGCTTCTACTATTTCTTCGTCTACGCCTTGTGCAACACCTATTCTATGTTCATCAGCCCAAACCATTTCGCCTTTTAATTCAACGAATTTTTCACTTCCTACATGACAGACTGGACATTCTTCTGGTGCAACATCCCCTTCATATATATATCCACAAACTTGACATACCCACTTTTTCATAACGATTCCTCCTAAATATATAAATTATTTTATTAAATTAATATATATAATATACTTTATA
>NZ_CABQXJ010000011.1:0-52147 GCF_902468165.1 uncultured Intestinibacter sp. | reverse complement strand
TTAATTTTTAATCTTCACTTATCTTTAGAGGTATTAACGCAAAAAAAATTTCCTTAAACATTCTAAGGAAATTTCAAAATATATATTTTTTAAGGAGCAAATTATAACAACATATTCTTATTAATAATATAATTTAAAGAATAATTGTTATTATATTATTGCTGCCTTCATTTATAATTTTTTGTAGTGTTTTTTGGATTTTAAATCTAATTTCATCTGGCATCATATACAACTTACTTTGTAGCTGTTCTTTTACTAAATCATTTAATGACTTACCAAACATATTTGATTCCCATAATTCACTAGGATTTTGTTCAAATTCATTTAGAAGATATTTAACCATTTCTTCACCTTGATCTTGATTTCCTACAATTGGAGATACTTCTGTAGATATATCTGCTTTTATAATGTGAAGTGATGGTGCATTTGCTTTTAACTTAACTCCATATTGTTTTCCTTGTTTTATAATTTCAGGCTCTTCCAAGCTAAGTTCACTAAGTGATGGTGCTACAACTCCATATCCAAAAGTTTTAGCATCATTTAATGCAACTTCTATCTTGTCGTATTCTCGTTTTACTTTAGATAAAGTCGTAACTAAATTCAATAATTGACTATCCCCTTCAATCTTAAATCCACTCTTTTCTTCTAATACTGTATAGAACAATTCTTGTTTTGTAGCTAATTGAATATTTATTACTCCTTCACCAAGTTCTACACTATCTACATTTACGCCTTCTAAAAATTCTAATTCTTTAAATCCATTTATAATATCATCAATATCTCTAATTTTTTGTAAACTAGCTATACATTCTTTTAATGTAGCTATTATACTTTGTTTTATCCAATGATTTTTTTCTAATCCTTCTACCCATTTAGAAATATTTATTCTTATTTCATTTACTGGGAAGTCATATAATACTGTTTCTAAGATATTTTCTATATCAGATTCATTCATTTCTTCCACATTTACTGGCAATATAGGTACTTCATATTTTTCTTCCAATTCTTTTCTTAGAAGTTCTGTTTTTTCTTCTTTTGGAGTCATGCTGTTTAAAACTACTACAAATGGTTTTTGGATTGATTTTAACTCATCTATTACTCTTTCTTCAGCTTCGATATAGTTGCCTCTTTCTATACCAGTTACACTTCCATCAGTTATAACTACTACTCCTATTGTAGAGTGATCTCTTATAACCTTTTTTGTGCCTATTTCTGCAGCTTCCTCAAAAGTCATAGCGTCTTTTGACCATGGCGTAGATACTAATCTTTGTTTGCCGTTTTCTTCGTGTCCTAATGCCCCATCAACTATGTATCCCACACAGTCGACCATTCTGACTTTTAGAGAAACAGCGTCTTTTAATTCAATAACTACACCATCTGCAGGTACAAACTTAGGTTCAACAGTCATGATAGTTTTGCCTGAGCCACTTTGAGGTATTTCATCTCTAGTTCTATCTCTTTTGAATTCATTGTCTATATTAGGTAGAACTAGCGTTTCCATAAACTTTCTTATAAATGTTGATTTTCCTGTTCTAACAGGGCCAACAACCCCTATATATATATCACCTTGAGTTCTTTTTGCTATATCCTCATAAATGTTCATTCTTATTCCCTCCTGCATACATTTCTTATTAAAGTATATTGAACAGTTTCTAAATTTATAACAAAAATCTTATTGCGTGGTTGTGAATGAATATAATTTCATATGTGCTATAAAATGTAAAAAAATAAAACCTACATAGAGTTTAAGTTTTATTTAACTTAAAATCCATGTAGGTTTTATATATAAATTAATTATGTACAAATCCGTTATTAACGACTTCTTCCATTTCATTTTTCTTATGTCTAGTCATAAGTGCTTTTACAGTTTCTTCAGTATTTGCTCCTTCGTATAATACTGAATAAATAGCATTAGTTATTGGTAGTTCAATATTTAATTTTTTACCAACTTTATAAGCAACTTCTGTTGCTACAATACCTTCAACAACCATATCAACTTCAGCTAATGTTTCCTCTAGTGTTTTTCCTTGTCCCATAAGTATTCCAGCTTTTCTATTTCTACTGTGCATACTAGTACAAGTTACGATTAAGTCTCCAATACCTGAAAGTCCTGTGAAAGTTGTTACATGTGCACCCATAGCAACTCCAAGTCTACCTATTTCTGTAATACCTCTAGTCATTAATGCTGCTTTTGCATTATCTCCATATCCAAGTCCATCACACATACCAGCACCGAATGCTATTATGTTTTTTAGAGCTCCACCTAATTCAACCCCTATTATATCTGGATTAGTGTAAACTCTAAGTACAGGACTCATAAATGCATCTTGTACAATTTCAGCTATTTCTAAATTTGGAGATGCTGCTACTAATGTAGTCGGCATAAATTTAGAAACTTCTTCAGCATGAGATGGTCCAGATAAAGTAACATATTCATTATTTGGTAGTTCTGATTTAACTACTTCAGATAATCTAAGTCCTGTTTCTCTTTCAAGACCTTTTGCAACATCAACTATAATTTGATTTTCTTTTATAAAAGGCTTTATCTTTTTGCATACACTTCTTACAGCTTGTGATGGCACTGCCAATACTACTATTTTACTGTCTTTTATTACACTTTCTAAATCAGTAGATATTCTCATTTCTTTTGGGAAAATAACACCTGGTAAGAATCTAGAATTTACTCTTGTAGTATTAATTTCGTTTGCTTGAGATTCATCTCTCGTCCACATATCTACTTTATATCCATTTTTACAAAGAGCTAGGGCAAGTGCGCTCCCCCAACTTCCTACACCTACTACACATACCTTCTCCATAATGACACCACCTAGTTTATTATTTTTTTTCACCAAGTTTTCTTTCTGTTCCATTTATAAGGCGTTTTATATTTGCTCTATGAGTATATATAACTGATGCTGATAAAAATAATGTTACCCATATACCTTTTGTATTGTGGTTTATAAGCATCAACACAGGAGACAAACATATACTTAAAACAGAACCTAAAGAAACATATTTGCTAACTAATACTATTATTATAAATGCTGCTAAACATGTAAGAGCTACAATAGGATTTATAGCTAACATCGCACCTAAAGAAGTTGCTACTCCTTTACCGCCTTTAAAACCTAAAAATGCTGGCCAATTATGTCCTATTACAACGGCTACTACAGCTATATAAGCGCAAGTTGCCTCATCTGCTTTCATGTAATGGGCTAATACCCTAGCAAATCCAACTGCAATCGCACCTTTTAAAACATCGCCACCAAAAGTCATGGCTCCTGCTTTTTTACCCATAGTTCTAAGTACGTTAGTTGATCCTGCATTACCCGAACCTTGAGTTCTTATGTCTACGCCTGCAAATTTTTTGCCAATAATATATGATGTTGATATATTACCTAAAAGATAAGCAACTACTATAATAATTAAATAAACTAACATCTCTGGCCCCCCATATTTTTATTATTTTCTTCTGTTCTTTTCTCTGTACTCAAATTGCACTGAAGTTCCTTCAAATCCAAAGTTCTCTCTTATTTTATTTTCAAGATATCTTTGATAAGAGAAATGAGTAAGCTGTTTATCATTTATAAATAATGTAAATTTAGGTGGCTTAGTTCCTGTTTGAGAACCATAATAAATTTTAAGTCTTTTACCTTTGTCTGATGGTGGTTGATTAAGCATAACTGCTTCACCTATAACATCATTTAATGCTGATGTACTAACACGTTTAGCATGTTCACTAGCTACATAGTTTACTGTTTCTAGTATTTTATTCATTCTTTGGTTAGTAAGAGCAGATACGAATAATACTGGTGCATACATCATGAACGGGAATTTCTCTCTTATTTCTTTTGTGTAGTTTCCTAATGTTTTGTTGTCTTTTTCAATTAGGTCCCATTTATTTACGATGAATATGCATCCTTTACCTTCGTCGTGAGCTATACCAGCAACTTTAGTATCTTGTTCTGTAACACCTTCAGTTGCGTCTATAACTATTAAAACAACGTCAGCTCTTTCTACAGCAGTCATAGATCTTATGACACTGAATTTTTCAACTCTTTCATATACTTTACTTTTTCTTCTTATACCTGCTGTATCTATTAATAAATATTGTTGTCCGTCTTTTTCAAAGTATGTATCTATAGCATCTCTTGTAGTACCTGCAATTGGACTTACTATAACTCTGTTTTCTCCTAAAATATTATTTAAGATAGAACTTTTTCCTGCATTTGGTTTACCTGTTATTGCTACCCTAATTATATCTTCGTCATACTCAGTGTTTAATCCTTTAGGGAATTGCTCTACAACTTCATCTAATAAGTCTCCAAGACCCATACTATTTGCACTTGATATTGCATATGGATTTCCTAAACCTAATTCATAGAAGTCATATATATTGTCCATTTGGTTTATACTGTCTATTTTGTTTACAGCTAATAAAACTGGTTTATTTGTTTTTCTAAGTATTTGAGCTACCTCTTTGTCAGCTGCTGTAATACCAGCTTTTCCATCTACAACAAAAATTATGATGTGTGCCATGTCTACTGCTAACATCGCTTGGTTTCTCATTTGAGATAATATTACATCTCCGTTATCTTTTTCGATACCACCTGTATCTATTAATGTGAAGTATTTGTTTAACCATTCTACTTCTGCAAATATTCTATCTCTTGTTACACCTGGTGTATCTTCTACTATTGATATTCTCTTTCCTGCTAATTTATTGAACAGTGTTGATTTTCCTACATTTGGTCTACCAACTACTGCTACAATTGGTCTATTATCGCTCATTTTAATCTCCCTTCTAGTTTATGATTTTTTCTACAAAATCTTTTCCTTCATTTTGACAAGTTATTACTTGAACATTTAATTTTTCTGTTAATTCTTCTAATGTTATATCATCTAAAAATACTTCTTCATCGCTTTTTAACATTGATCTAGTTATATATAAAGCACTACCTAAATCTTTATCTTTTAATTGATTGATTATATCAGTAGCAGTTATAAGACCTGATACAGTTATTGTATGACCGAAATAATCATTTCTTATCTTATATACGTTTATTTTTACATTTTTGAATTTTTCCATAACTTTATTTGCCATATCAAGGATAAATTCATATGCTGAACTTCCTGTTGCTATAGAAACAGTCTTTTCTATGCTATCATCTGCATCTAAAGTTTTTAAGTAGTTTATTGTTTCAGTTCCTTGTTTACGAATCATCCCTACTCCATCTTCAAATTGTAAAAATCCTTCGTATTCATCATAATCTAATAGTGGTCTTTTTGCTATTATATAAAACTCATCTGATAAGAAAGCAAATCTTGTATTTAATTCTTTTAAATACTTCTCTTGTAGAGCATGTACTTGGTCGATTGTTTCATTTGCACTTTCATATTCGAAAATTTCTAGTTTTGCTAAATTATCTCTGTATTTAGTAATACCTACAGGTACTATAGCTACACTATTTACATAAGGATAAAGGTTTGATAAATCACTTAAAGTTCTATCTAATTCTTCTTTGTCATTATATCCAGGACATAATACTATTTGACAGTTCATCTCGATATGTGCATCAGCTAATCGCCTCATAGTATCGATTAATTTTCCAGCGTGCTTATTTGTTATCATTTTTCTTCTAAGCTCTGGATTTGTTGTATGAACTGATATATTTATAGGACTTATTCTGTATTTTATTATGTTGTCTATATCCTCTTCGCTCATATTTGTTAAAGTGACAAAATTTCCTTGTAAGAAAGAAAGTCTTGAATCGTCATCTTTGAAATAAAGAGTTTCTCTCATACCTTTTGGAAGTTGGTCTATAAAGCAGAAAACGCATTTATTTCTACAGCTTTTTGCTTTATCGATTATAGGATTTACAAATTCGATACCTAATTCTTCATCAAAATCCTTTTCGATTTCATATATATAGACTTCGCCATCTCTTTTTTGTATTTCTAATTCTATATACTCATCACTTATTAAAAATTTATATTCTATAATATCGTGAATTTCTTCGTCATTAACAGCTATTAATAAGTCTCCTACTTCTATTCCTATTTCTTCAGCAATAGAACCTTTATAAACTTTACTTATGATATTGTTGCTATTTTTTACGTTGACTTCCATAAATCTTTCACCCTTCTCTAAAAATACATCATCTTATAATATCGTATAATTTTAAGTTAGTCAAATATATAAATTTATATACATTAATTTTAGTGTTTAACTATTATTAGGGTTTCTTTTGCGATTTCATGAACAACACCATCAACACACTTAGCCATCAACATAGCTTTATTTTGCATGTCATCGTCATTATCTGCATAAAATATCGGACAACCTCCTCCAGATGTCATATTTTTATTCGTTGTTATTATAGCTAATGTAAAATCATTTATAGACATATCTGACATATTACTTACCTTCCTTTCTTCCTATTACATAATTTTTTAAGGCTATATTTTTACCTCTAGCACTTGATACTATAGGAGTTGATTTAACTGCTTGTATAACTGCCTCAATGTTTTTTTCTATAGGTAAATACGCTATTACTAGACTTTCGTTTTTAGGATTTCGTCTTGGTATAGGAGTAAAAACTGGCTCGTTTTTTTGTCTATAAAGCCCCAATCTGCTGTATAAATTATATGCTATTGTCTGTCTTTGGCCTGGGTCTTGTATTATTGAAGCATTTATATAATTATTGTCTTTTGGAAGTATTTCTATTCCAACTCCATATTTTAAAAATTTTTCTCGTTCTGACTTTAACCCTACGTTTGTTATTCCACTTAGTGAGCCAACTTTGAGTATACTGTTATCTTCAAATGATATATCTACAATCTTTACATCTGCGATATCTCCAATAGAATCCCTTTTTATAAGCTTTTTTAAAATAAATGCTAGTACTATACCTAATATAGTACTTATAAGTAAGCTTATATTTTGACCTAATTTGAATTCTGATGTAATTAAATAGTAGCAACCAACTGTAAAAAATGAAGATATTATACACATATAGTTTCTAACTTCATACGTCTTTGCAATTTCTTCTATAAATGCATTTCCTCTTTGCACAAGTTGTTTTGCTTCTAATTCTGTCAGTGTATCTCTTCTATTTTCTCTTACTTGTCTAAATTGTTCTGCTGCTAAAGATAAAAATGTAATTGATGTATATGATCTTTCGATTAATGCAGGAACTAATAATGCACCTAGTGCAGATGCAATAAAAGCTAAAACTAATTGTGAAATTAAAACATTTGGTTGTGTTGGATATTGTTTTTGTTCTAAATTAAGCATAATTAATCTAGTTAATATTCCTATTACTATTCCGATTAAAAAAATTTTGTCCATTTTATACCTCTCAAACTTATTATTTTATTAAACATTGGTAATTACTTTGTTTTCCTTTTGCCGCTTCTAGGATTGGCGTACTTCCGGCAACTTGTTTTATAAGTTCCATATCGTTTAGAATCGGCATAAAAACAATCAACACACTTTTTGTTTTTAAATCTACTTTTGAGGTTGAAACTATATCGTGTTCATCTACATCTTTATCTACACCTGTATGAATAAATATATTGTATATAATTGCATCTCTCTGACCCAAATCATTTATAACGCCAAAATCTTTTTCGTCTTTTGGCACAACTTCAATTGCTATTCCGTCTTTCAAAAACTTTTCTCTCGTCGCTTTTAGACCTATATTTGTAATAACTACATCATTGACTTTCATTATAGGTCCATCAAAGTAAATTTTTGCTTCTTTTATATCGGCTATATCATTGATACTGTTTCTTCTCAATATTCTTCTAAATATTAAACCGACTATCGCGGCTACAAGTATAGCTGCTACTGTGCATATTATTATATTTTCGCCAAATCGCATTGCAATGATGACATAAGCTATTGATGAGCCAAGACCTGCAAATAAACTCACATAGCTTCTTACTTCATAAGTAGATGCTATTTCGTCTATATAGGTTGCACCCTTTTTAACTAATTCATCTTCATCGATATTGTTTAGAGTTATCTTTTCTTGCTTAGATAATCCTTGGAATTGTTGGATACCTACTGCTAAAAAAGTCAATGCTGAGAACTCTTTGTCCATAAGGGCTGGTAGAGCAATTCCTCCTAATGCTGATGTAAGCCCTGCCATTATAATTTGTTCTATATAATCTTGGGGTCTTGTTGGATATTGTTTATCTTTTATTCTAAGAACTAAAAATCTGCATAGCGTTCCGAGTAAGACTGATACTAAAAATGAATGTCTAAACAGAGCTTCGTCTAATACGCTTTCCTTCATAAAATACACTCCTTTACAAAATAAATTTTATTGTATAAACGTTATAAATTTATTTTGTACAAAAGAAAAAATCTTATGTAAACTTTCTATATTGATAGATTTATTTACATAAGATTTCGTTTTTCAGATATTTAATTTCTATTCTGTATTTTGCGGAATTGTGACTATAAAATCACTCCCAACTCCTAAAATACTATTAACTTCTATATTTCCTCCTAAGGATTTTACCATATGCTTAGTAATCGCAAGACCTAATCCTGTACCCCCTATATCTCTACTTCTAGCCTTATCAACCCTATAAAATCGTTCAAATATTCTATTTAGAGATTCTTTAGGTATTCCTATTCCATTATCTTTAAATTCTAAAATTATATTTTGTTTATCTTTATCATAATATTGAATAACTTGTATTCGTCCATTTTCAGGTGTATATTTTATTCCATTGTCTACTAGATTTAAAAAGATTTGTTTTATATTGTCCCTTATTCCTAATATATGTACTTCTTCATCTTCAAAATCATATGATACTTCTATGTTTTTTGATGAAGCAATATATTGTGTAATTTCACATACTTCTTTAAATATATCAAATAATTTAACTTGTTCGTATGATAAATCTTGACCATTTTCAATTGAAGAAAGCATTAATATATCTTCAATAAGACCTTTTAATCTGTTTGATTCTTTTTCGATTATATCTAAAAAATGATTTCTTGTAGCTTTGTCTATTTCATCATTTATTTTTAAAGTTTCTACAAAACCAGTTATTGATGTTAGAGGTGTTTTTAGTTCATGACTTACATTAGCTACAAAATCTCGTCTCATATTTTCTAATTTTACAAGGTCTGTTATATCTTCAATATTTATAATAGAGCCTATTATCGCATGTTTTGAATCCTGCAGATATACTGGGTCTATTTTTATCCTATATACTAGGTTATCTCTTAAATCTAATTCTATTACTTCATTTTGAGTACTTCCTACATATTTATGAAATATCTCAAGTATTTTTTTATCTTTTACGATAAATTTAAAATTTGATCCCTCTACATTAGTTTTCAAATCACATTTTAGCATTTCTTTAGCTATATCATTTATAAGCAAAATATTTCCCTTTATGTCTATTGCTAAAATACCATGAGATATGCTTTTTACAATGGAAGTCAGTTGTAGGTGCTTATATTCAACTTCTTCAATTGTACTATCCATTATTTGAATCATATAATTAAAATTTTTAGATAGTTCTCCTAGCTCACCTTTTACATATGTATTAAATCTCGTATGGAATTCTTTATTACTTACTTTTTTAGAAACTCTAGTAAATTCTTTTAGATATCTTCTCAGTGTTACCGTATATCTTATAAGTAATATAGCTAAAGCTGATGTAATAAGCATTATAAAAAAATATACACCATTTACTTGCTGTAAGTTTGAATTCATAAGTATTACCTCAACTTTTAACTAATTTTATATCCTATTCCTCTAATAGTTTCTATATATTTCTCTTCGTCTGTTTCAATTTTTTTTCGTAAGTATCTAATATGTACATCAACAGTTCTTGTTTCTCCAAAATATTCATATCCCCAGACTTTATCTAATAAAAAGTTACGTGAAAGTACTTTTCCTTTATTTTGAAGGAGTAATTTAAGTAAATCAAATTCCTTAATAGTCAAATCGATTTTCTTATCTTTTTTAGTTACTTCATGCTTTATTAAGTCCATTTTTATATCTTTAACACTTAATATATCTTCTACTTTATTTGCAGTTTTATTATATCTTCTAAGAACCGAATTTATTCTAGCTAAAAGTTCTTTTATTCCGAAAGGCTTTGTTATATAGTCGTCAGCTCCCTCTTCTAGCCCTTTAACTTTGTCTCTTTCCATATTCTTGGCTGTAAGCATAATAACAGGTATATCTTTTAGTTCTTCATCATTTCTTATTTTTTTTAATACATCCATACCACTTATATTAGGTAACATCCAGTCTAAAAGTATTAGATTTGGCTTAAATTCTTTTGCCTTATGATATCCGTCAAAACCATCTAATGAGTAGTCAACCACATATCCGTTTACCTCTAAATTAAATTTTAAAAGCTCTACTATGTGCATTTCATCATCTATAACTAATATTTTCTCCTCCATAACAATACCCCCTTACTTTATCTCAATGAAGGTTCCTATTCTCTTTGGCGTTTTATCATGCTTTCTATACGAGAAAAATCTATCACAATTACAACTTGTGCAGATATTCATATTTATTATATTCGACTTTAGTACTCCAAATTCTTTTAATATTTGGGTATTTATTTCCCATAAATCAAGATAATACTTCTCATCTCTTATTTCATATATTTTTTCATCTGCATTTGGAAGAAGTGCACTGAATTTTTCTACTAAGTCATAAGATACTTCATAGCAACATTTTCCGATAGATGGTCCTATAATTGCAACTACATCTTCTGTATTTGTATTATAATTTTCTTTCATAGATTGAAGTGTTTCTGAACAAATTTTGCCGTATGTCCCTCTCCAACCTGCATGAACAAGCCCAACAGCCTTATTTACCTTATCAACTAAAACCACTGGCACACAGTCAGCTGTTAATATTAGAAGTGGAACGTTTTTCTCGTTTGTAATTATGGCGTCTCCATCTATTATTTGTCCTATATTGTCTTTATCTACTTTATTTACTATGTTTGAATGTATTTGTTTATTTTTACTTAAATTTTTTAAAGTAAATACATCTTTAAATGCATTATTTACATCATCTAAATTTTTTGCATCTATATTAGTAGTTGTAATAGCTATATCTACAAATTCTAATCCTTCTTTATTTATAGTTAAATAATCTTTTTTATCTATTATAGTTTGTGTCATATTAATCTCCCTTTTCCATTAAAATATTTTTTAATTCACTTACAAAAGTATTTATATCTTTAAATTGTCTGTATACAGATGCAAATCTAACATATGATACTTCATCTATATCTTTTAATTTATCCATTACCATTTCACCGATTTTATCAGTATTTATTTCGCTTATATAATTTTTATTTATTTCATTTTCTACATAAGAAATTATGCTTTCTATTTGTTCTATTGAAACAGGTCTTTTTTCACAAGATTTTATTATACCTCTTTTTATCTTTTCCCTATTAAATAGTTCTCTACTGTTATCTTTTTTAACGACCATTACAGGTGTTGTCTCTATAATCTCATAAGTAGTAAATCTTTTTTTACAAGATTCACATTCTCTTCTTCTCCTAATAGACTTGCTATCTGTATGTCTCGAATCAACTACTTTAGATTCCTTGTAGTTACAATATGGGCATTGCATTGTTTTCCTCCTTAGTTAGTTAAGATTTAGAATTTAGATATCTATTTGATTTTTATCAAAATTTGATCCTATACTTACAATAATAGTATCGCAACCTATTCTCAAAATATCCCTCCAAAATACAGTGTCGATTTCAGCCCCTCTTGAAAAAAAGTTGCCTGAAGACCCTGTTATTGAAAAAGATGATACTTTGCCATTTTCGACATCTAGATCTATATCTGTGATAAAACCTAGTTTTTTACCATTTTTCACATTGATTATTTCTTTTTCCATAATATCTGATATTCTCATCATAGTGAATCTTACCTCCTATATATTTAATATTGAAATCCTCACAAAAATTTTTAAATAAGGATTGTCTTATATAAGTTTATTATTTATAAGTAAAAAAAATTCACCATGATATCATCTATAATCTTTATAATTATTTTCCTATTAGTTTTATTTTACACATTATTAAAAAATAATCAAATATTTTAGTGATATATACAATAAAACTGTCGCAAAGTAAACAATTAAATTACTATTACGACAGCTTTAATTTTTAGTATTTTGTTTTTAGATGTATTTTCTCATATTTTTTAGGGCATTTTTTTCTATTCTAGAAACTTGAGCCTGAGAAATACCAATTTCATCTGCTACTTCGATTTGAGTTCTTCCTTTATAAAATCTTAAATCAAGGACTAATTTTTCCCTTGAACTCAATTTTTTTATAGCTTCTTTTAGAGCTATTTCTTCTAGCCAGTTTTCATCTGTATCCTTTTTGTCTTGGACTTGATCCATTACAAATATTGCATCACCATTATCTTGATATACAGGGTCAAATAATGATATTGGGTCTTGTATTGCATCAAGAGCCATAACTACAGATTCTACCTCCATGTCTAGTTCTTTTGCTATTTCTGATATTGTAGGTTCCTTTGAATTCGTTCTGATTAATTTTTCTCTTACTTGTAATGCTTTATAAGCTATATCTTTTAATGAACGTGAGACCCTAATTGGGTTGTTATCTCTAAGGTATCTTCTTATTTCGCCTATAATCATAGGTACAGCATAAGTAGAAAACCTTACATTTTGACTTAAATCAAAATTATCAATAGCTTTTATAAGTCCAACACATCCTATTTGAAATAAGTCGTCTACATTCTCTCCTCTATTATTAAATTTTTGGATAACACTTAGAACTAATCTCAAGTTGCCCTTTACAAACTTCTGTCTTGCGTCCTCATCTCCTTGTTTAATTTTTACTAATAGGTCTCTCATTTGATCAGCCTTTAGTACAGGAAGTTCGGATGTATTTACACCACAAATTTCAACCTTATTTATAATCATAAATTTCAGTCCTCTCTTAAAAGATTCTATATATGAAATTATTTACACATCATATATTTTTATACTTTTAATAAGGACTTATTTATCTATTAAACAAATTTTTTCATTTCTTTTTTTAATCTGGAAATTATTTTTTTTTCCAATCTCGAAATGTAGGATTGAGATATTCCAAGTATGTTAGCGACTTCTTTTTGAGTTTTTTCTTTTCCTTTTGTGCTCAAACCAAATCTTAATTCCATAATTTGCTTTTCTCTATCGGATAATTTATCTAGTGCCATAAATAATAAATTCTTATCTATTTCTTCTTCAATTATTTTATAAATTTCATCATTATCAGTTCCCAATACATCTGACAATAAAAGTTCATTTCCATCTAAATCCACATTTAGCGGTTCATCAAAAGATACTTCTGATTTTTTCTTATTATTCTTTCTAAGACACATCAATATTTCATTTTCTATACATCTAGATGCGTATGTAGCTAGTTTTATATTTTTATCTAAATTAAATGTATTTACTGCTTTTATAAGCCCTATTGTACCTATAGAAATTAAATCTTCCATATCTATTCCCGTATTTTCAAATTTACGCGATATATAAACGACTAATCTAAGGTTTCTCTCTATTAAAATCGTCTTTATATTGTCATCGTACTCTAATTTTTGTAATAGTTCCTTTTCCTCCTCAAGTGTTAGTGGTGGTGGAAGTACATTTACACCTCCCATATAATAACAACTATCAGGTTTTATTAGTTTTAGCTTATTGCCTAATTTAATTAACTTCATAAACAATAATCTTTTTAGTTTCTTTACTTGTAATATCAATTAAAAGTCCTCCTTTTTAATATAATATTCTCGGATTCAAAATTGCACTATATCCTTCATCTTCAAAATTGGATATGCCGAGAATAATATTACTTATTTTTTTATTATCTACGTCTAGATAATCTGCTTTTATCCCCAAAATCATTCCGGCATTGTTGTCACCTACATGTTTATAAGGTATTATTCTAACTCTCGACGAAAGATTTGGTTCTAAACACTCTGTTAAACTCTGGATATCTGACATATCCATTTTTTCGAAATTATAATTTTCTGGTAAAAAATTTTCTAAAAGACTTGCCTTGATTATTACAACATCACTTTTACTAATAGGATCCTGTAGAAGGTTTCCACTATCTAATAATGCTATACATTCTATATTCTTATCTAATATTTTTATTCTTATCTTTTTAGTTATATCATCTATATGCTTTAGCAATCTAAAATCATTAACTATTTTTTTCAATAATTTACAACTAATATAAGAACATATTATAAAAAAAGATATAGTCATATGACTAATACCTGTAAAATAAATAACAAAATAAGTGCTTCCGGATATAAATATATTTACTAGATAAAAATTGAAAAGTATCTTAAAAAAATCTTTTTTATTAGTTACATTGAAAGATATTAAAACGATTACTATAAAAAATATAAATTTAGAAGGTAGGGTAAAAAAGATTTCTAAGTCTTTATAGATATACATAACACTGTAGATAGTACCTATTATAGCTCCACATATTTGCTTAAATTTTTTTGTGTATATTTTTGTAATATATGTAGTACAATTTATTATAATATAGTTAATCAGTAAGTTTTCTAGAATATAATAATCTAAATACATTATATCTTCTCCTCTTTCTTACTTAATCACACAATGTACTAAAATCTATGAATGTTTTTAAACTTTTTCTTAAATATATTATAGAATACTTCATTTAAATAATTTGTCATTTCTAACAGTCGAATTCAAAATACTTTTTCTAAAAATATGCAAAAAAATAAAAAAACCTTCAATATTATTGAAAGTTTTTTTATCTATTATTAACTATCTTCTTTTATTTCTTAAGAAAGTTGGTATTTCCATTTCATCATCCCAGTCGTTATTTCTAACTGGTTCTGGTCTTTTTTCTATTTTTGGTTCGATTACTGGTTCAGGCTCTTGAACTGGTTCATGGTGATGAATCACAGGTCTTGGTTCTGGTTTAGCAACTGGTGGTATTTCAGTTTTTTTGATTGGAGTTGGTTCAACATATCCACCTTGAGGAGCTTCATTAAAGCCAGTAGCTATTACAGTTATCATTATTTCATCTTCTAAGTCTTCTCTTATAGACGCCCCGAAGATTATGTTTGCATCTGGATCACATGATTCTGTTATTAAGTTAGATGCAGCATTTGCTTCGAATAATGATAAGCTTGGTCCTCCTGTTACGTTAAGTAATACGCCTTTAGCACCTCTTATAGAAGTTTCTAATAATGGCGATTGTATTGCTTCTTTAGCAGCTTCTATAGCTCTATTTTCACCGCTAGCATTACCTATACCCATATGAGCTAGACCTTTATCTTTCATTATAGATGTAACGTCTGCAAAGTCTAAGTTTATAAGTCCAGGAACTTTTATTAAGTCAGATATAGATTGTATACCTTGTTTTAATACATTATCAGCTATAGAGAATGCTTCTACTATAGATGTATTTTTTTGAACTACTTCTAGTAATCTGTCATTTGGTATAGTTATTAATGTATCTACATTAGCTTTTAATTCTTCAATCCCAGCTTCTGCATTTTTCATTCTTACTTTACCCTCAAATCCAAAAGGTTTAGTAACAACACCTACAGTTAAGATACCTTTTTGTTTTGCAAGTTGTGCAACTACTGGAGCTGCCCCTGTACCTGTTCCACCACCCATTCCGGCAGTAACAAATACCATGTCAGTATCTTGTAATAGTTGTTCTATTTGTTCCTTACTTTCTTCAGCTGCTTTTCTCCCTACTTCTGGGTCTGCACCTGCGCCTAACCCTCTTGTAAGTTTTTCTCCTATTTGAATTTGATTTTCTGCTTTCGATGTAATTAATGCTTGTCTATCTGTATTAATTGATATAAATTCAATTCCTTTTATTTTTTCTTCGATCATCCTATTAACAGCGTTGTTTCCACCGCCACCAACGCCAAATACTTTTATCTTAGCATTATTATCAGTTTCTAAATCAAAGCTTAGCATAATATCGAAACCTCCCTCTCTTGTAATTATTTCTATATATATATTAATTATATCATTTAATATTTAAATATTTAATGTATATTTATTAAAATAAATATATTTTATTGTTGTCTCTAAATTGTCTACTACTTCAAATGTCTTATGTACTATTAAACCTATTTTAAATATAACATCTATATTATATCATTTATTTTATTTAATTTGTTAAACTTTTTATAATATATATAACTTATATACTAAAAAACGTTAAATTGTACTTATTTTTACTTTTTGTACTTCTTTTTCTCATATTATTTATATGTATATAAGGTGTATTTTGAAAATGTCATATCAATTTTTCCGTAATTTATATTTTGACTTTTTAAATCAGTTAAAATTTGAGTCAATTTTGCCATATCATGTTTCATATCACCTTTTTTATCAATTATGACTTTTATTCCCTCTTTTGTGTTCATGTTAATTGTGCTGTTATCTAAAAAAGCAATACTATTGATTTTATTATCTAGTCCTTCTTTTTTAATATTTTTCAGCAATGAAGCTAATTTTTTCTTATCATTTTTATTTTCAAAATTTAATTTATTATCTTTTATAGTAAAATCAATTTGAACTATTGGACAGTTATCCTTTATTTTTTCATACTTTACTTTATCTATATAATTCATGTCTTCGTCAATGTAATAGTAATTGTCGCCTTTATCTTTCAAAACACAATTAATACCTTTTTCTTTTACATCTATTATTATTGAATGTGGTATAGAAAGTTTAACTTTTACACTTTCTATGTATCTACTTTCACTTACATTTGCCTTGATTTTTTTTAAATCATATGAAAATAAATTTTTACCTGTACTAACTTTAGCTAAATCTTTGACTTCAGTTTTTGAAAGAACTTGATTATTTACTACATCTATATTTTTTAAACAGAAAAAATCACTTCTTATAAATACTATAAAACAAAAACAAAATAGGAATATAAATAGAAATAACATTATCAATCGATTTATTCTTATTTTCCTTCTTTTCTTTTTCATAAAACCACTCCTGAAAATATAAGTTTATAAATCAAAAATACTACACCGATGATAATATTTCCTACATATAAATTAATTTTTTTGAAACAAATTAATACTAATTCTTTTTATGGTTTATATAAAAAAGCCAAAATATATCGAGCTTTGTATTTTATTATCAAAAAAAGATATAGAGGAAATCAATTTATTTTGATTAATTCTATATCTTTTATATTTAAATTATTAACTTATTTTTTCTTTATTCCTATAACTTTAGGTTCTTGTGCAGTTTGTTGTTCTACATTTTCTTCTTTAACTTCAGATTGCTCTTTTTGCTTTTTGTTTTTCTTTTTAGAGCCAACAGCTTCATTATAAGATTTCATTATTTCATTGTAGATTAAGTCAATTGCTTCTGGTTTACCTATTTTCTTTGCATTATTTGCCATATCTATTAGTAATTCTTTGTCTCCAAGTAATTTAAATACGGCTTCATTTAAAGATTGTGGTGTTAAATCTTTTTCTAAAATTGCAATTCCTGCACCTTGAGATTCTATACTTTTAGCATTGTATTCTTGGTGATTTTCTGCTGTATAAGCTTTTGGAATTATTATTGAAGGTTTTCCAAGAGCAGTTATCTCTGCTAAAGATATTGCACCTGCACTACCGATTACTATGTCACTTGCTGCAAGACCATCAGCCATATTATCTAAGTAAGGCATAACTCTTTGGTATGGTTTAAGTTCGATATCTTTTATAGTTTCTATAAATTCATCATAATAAACTTTTCCTGTCGCAAATATAAATGCAACATCTTCTTTTACCATGTTTTCTATAACAAGTCTCATAGCGTCGTTTATTTCTTCAGAACCACCACTACCTCCGTAGCATAGTACCATTTTTTTATCTTCGCTAATACCTAGATTTTTTCTCGCTATAAATTTTCTAGAATTTAATATTTCTTTTCTTACTGGGTTTCCTGTAAGAACTAGTTTATCTTGACTAGCTTCTGGGAATCTTTTGTGAGAATCCTCAAAACTTGTAAGAACTTTAGTTGCTACTTTAGATAATATTTTATTTGTAACACCTGGGAAAGAGTTTTGCTCATGGACTATAGTTACTCTTTTGTTCATTGCTGCGTTAAATAAAACTGGTCCACTTACATATCCTCCAGTACCGATTACGATATCTGGTTTATATTTTTTTACGATTCTTCTAGATTGTTCTAAACCTTTACATAGTTTAAATACTCTTTTTATGTTGTCTAAATCTATTTTTCTTTTAAAACCTTGAACTGTGACTGTTTTTAATTCAAAACCTGCTTTTGGAACTATTTCAGATTCTATACCGTTTTTAGTTCCAACAAATAAAATTTCACAATCAGGATTATGTTCTTTTATTTTATTTGCTATAGCTATAGCTGGGTATACATGGCCTCCAGTACCGCCACCGGCTAATAATACCTTCACTTCATCATCTCCTGTTAATTAATTTTTACTTTTTTTGAGATGTTTAACACAATTCCAATTTCACCCATCAGCACCGTGAGCGAGGTTCCTCCATAACTTATAAATGGAAGTGCCACCCCAGTCGCTGGCATAGAAGATGTTGCAACAGCTATATTGAATGCTGCTTGTATTCCTATTTGGGCACCGATTCCTATCACTACCATACATGCAAATAAATCCTTTGATTTTAAGGCTATCTTCACACATCTATATACTAATATTACAAATAACATTATAACTAAAATACAACCTACAAGACCTAACTCTTCGCCAATTATGGCAAAAATAAAGTCATTTTGAGGTTCTGGTATGTAAAAATATTTTTGTCTACTTTTGCCAAGTCCCAGCCCAAAAAGGCCGCCAGAGCCTATTGCATAAAGACTTTGTATAACTTGATATCCACTTCCAAGTGGATCTTGAAATGGGTCTAAGAATGCTGTAAATCTTTTTAATCTGTATGGTTCTGCAATGACTAAAACTCCAAATAATCCAATACCTGCAATTAACATAGTCATTACGAATTTCATATTCATTCCTGCTACAAACAACATAATAAATACAACTATTATTATAGTCCCAGCTGTAGACATATTAGGTTGTAACATTATTAATATAAAAAATATTGATGGAATTATTAAAATTGGTATAACACCTTTTGTCAAAGATTTTATATTTTCATATCTTTTTTCTATGACTTTTGCTGTAATTACTATAGTTACAAATTTTGCTATATCCGATGGCTGAAATGTAGCTCCACCTACACCTAGCCATCTTTTAGCACCGTTAGCTTCTATACCTAATGGTGTCAAAACTAACGCTAAACATATAACAGTAAATATACAAAGTGGCAATGAATTTTTCTTCCAAATATTATAGTCTATATTTGACATGAACATCATTCCCACAAACCCTAGCACTGCATAAATTATATCTCTTTTTAAGAAAAAATAGCCATCATGGTGTTTAAATGATGCTTGAACATAGCTTGCACTAAACACCATAACTATTCCAAATAGTACTAAGGCTATTGTTGTATAAAAAATTACTAAATCAAACTCCGTCTTCATCCCCTTTGTAATTTGCTTTTTAATTTTCAAACTTTCATTAGGCATATGAATGACTACCACCCTCCTCATCGCTATTAGCTTCGAAGGAAGAGGTTAAATTATAAATTGTTTACATTATCTTTGAAGTCGCGTCCTCTCACTTCAAAGCTTGTGTACATATCCCAACTTGCACAAGCTGGTGAAAGTAAAACTACATCACCTTCATTTGCAAGCTGAGCAGAAGTTTCTACTGCTTCTTTCATACTTTTTACTATTTTTATAGTTTCAAATCCTTTAGTTTTTGCACAAGCCTCTATTTTTGGTGCAGTTTCACCTAATAATACTAAAGCTTTTACATTTTGTTTTGCAATATCTAAAAGTTCGTCATAAGTACTATCTTTGTCATATCCACCAGCTATTAATACAATAGGCTTTTTATAAGAAGTTACTGCTTTAATAGTTGAGTCTGGATTAGTACCTTTCGAGTCATTTACGTACATAACTCCATTTACAGTTTTTACATATTCTAGTCTATGTTCTACTGCTTTAAAAGTTTTTAATACTTCTCTTATTACTTCTATATCTATACCTGAAACATATGCACTTAACGCTGCAGCCATGCAGTTTTCTAAGTTATGTCCACCTTGTAAGCTAAGTTCATCTTCGTGAAGAAGTACTATTTCTTTATCTATATTTATTACTATATTACCTTCATTGTTTACATATACTCCTCTTACACCTTGGTGTTTTCTAGAGAAGTATAAAACTTGAGAGTTACATTTAGTTGATAAAGCTCTAACTGCTTCATCATCGTAATTTAATATTGTAAAATCATTTTCGTCTTGATTTTTAAATATATTAGCTTTTGCCATTATATAATTTTCCATTGTATGGTGTCTATTTAGATGGTCTGGTGAAAGATTAAGTATCATACTTACTTTCGGTTTAAATTCTACTATACTTTCTAATTGGAAACTACTAAGCTCTGTAATTAAGAAAGATTTTTCATCAGCTATACCGACAGTTTCTATAACTGGTTTTCCTATATTTCCAACTACATATGTGTCACATTTAGCTGTTTTAAATATCTCTCCTACTAAAGATGTAGTAGTTGTTTTTCCATTTGTACCTGTTATACCTATGAAAGTAGGATTATTTGATAATTCATATGCTAATTCTACTTCACCAATTACTTTTATATTTTTAGAATATAGTTTTTGTATAAATGGTAAATCAAGAGGTACCCCAGGAGATACTACTGCTAAATCGATATGATCTACTTCTTCTGGATGATATCCAAGTATATAAGTTGCATTTTTTATATCTTTTAATTCTTCTAATATATCTGCTAATTTTTCTTCAGTTTTTATATCGTTAACTGTTATCTTAGCTTCTAATTTATCTAATAATTTAATAGTTGATATACCAGTCTTTGCTAAACCTATAAGTAAAACATTCTTTCCTTTTAAATCCATTTTAATTTACCCCCATCACTTAAAATACTGCTAAAACACCTATCCAACATAAAACTACTGTTGCAATCCAGAATATGAATACAACTCTTGTTTCTGGCCATCCACATTGTTCAAAGTGGTGGTGTAATGGCGCCATTTTAAATATTCTTTTACCATTAGTTAATTTGAAGTAAGTTACTTGTATCATAACAGATAAAGCTTCTGCTAAGTAGATAAATCCTACTATTACTATTAATAGTGGTGAATTAGTAAGAGTAGCAAATGCAACTACTGCTCCACCTAATGCCATTGAACCTGTATCTCCCATAAATACTTTTGCAGGATATGCATTGAATCCTAAGAATCCTAAACAAGCACCTGCTGTTGCTGCAGCAAGTATAGCTACATCAGAATTAGATATTGATACTGCAAATAGTATGAAGAAACATGATACTATTAAAGTAACACCTGATGCAAGACCATCAAGTCCATCTGTTAAGTTAACTGCATTTACAGTTCCTATTATGAATATCATCATAAATGGTATATACCATATTCCTAAATTGATTATATGGTTTGTAAATGGTATAACAAGTTGTGTTGCGCTTGGTGATGCACTATATTGATAATATGCAATATATAAAGCAAGAGCAAACTGTAGTATTATCTTTTGATAAGCTTTAAGACCTAACGATCTTTTCATTTTTATTTTTATAAAGTCATCTAAAAATCCTACAAAACCAAATCCTACTATACAAATAAGTCCAACTATCAGTCCTTGACTTATTTTTGCTCTTGTAAGCCCTGTAATTAATATAGCTACTATCATCATAACACCACCCATTGTTGGTGTTCCGTTTTTTGCTAAGTGAGATTGAGGTCCTTCATCTCTAACCGTTTGACCAAATTTAAATCTAGCAAGCATTGGTATAAATATTGGTCCAAGTATTACTACTATTAAGAAACCAATCATTGCTGTATACGTAAGTTGTTTAATTCCTAACATTATTAAAACTCCTCTCCCTGTTGTTTCATCTTTTTTAATTAATTATTTTTCATTTGCGATTATTAACTTTTTTTATGCTAAATATTCCTATTTATACATTTTAATCTTAAAGTTTTGTGTGATGACTGTAAAAATTTTGGTTGTGATATTATGTTTCCAAGTTTAAAAACTTATTTATAATACTATCTACATCTCCAATCTTATTAATTATATACCAAATCGCCTCATTTTTGAAGATATTTATAATATAAGTATTACGTCGTAACGCTTTCATTCACTTTATCTTAATATTATTAAATGTATATGTATAATGTCTAGAGTTTTATAATGTATTTACTTGCTGTATATTTATTTATTATTGTTGTAGTATAGGGTTATACTTGAACCTTCGTTTACTTTTACTCCTGGCTTTGGAAACATATCTGTAACTATATTTTTTTCGTCTACTTCTATATCTGTATCTAAATTTGATTCTAAGTTGCTTTCTTCTAGCACTTTTGTGGCTTCTTTTATTGTTAAGTTTCTTACATCTGGAACTTTAACTTGTTTCTTTTCATTTTCTTTTTTCTCTTCTTCTGTATAAATCTTTTTAACTCCTAAATATTCTAAACTTTGGCTCATTACTTCTTTTATAATTGGACCTGCTGTAGTTGAACCAAATGCAACTACGTCTGTCGGTTCGTCGACTATAGCAAGTACTACTATTTGAGGGTCATCAACAGGGGCTACACTAATAAATGAGCATATATACTTACCTTGTGCATATTGTCCATCTATAACCTTTTGTGCTGTTCCTGTCTTTCCTCCTAGTCTATATCCAGGAAGATAAGCTATTTTACCTCCACCGTCAGTAACGACAGATTCCATAACTTTTAACATTTTTTGTGATGTTTCTTTTGATACTACCTGTCTTACAGTTTTAGGTTCAACCTCTTTTGTTATGTTGCCTTCGTTGTCTGTATATGCTTTGACTAATCTTGGTTGCATCAATTTTCCGTCATTTGCTATTGATGAAACTGCAGTTATTAGTTGGATAGGGGTTACTGATATTGATTGACCAAAAGAAATAGTCGCAAGCTCTACAGGACCTACATCTTTTTCTTTGTATAGTATACTGTTGGCTTCACCAGTCAAATCTATACCTGTTTTACTTGTAAGACCAAAGGCTTCTATGTAATCATATAATCTACTTACGCCGAGTCTCTTTCCTAGCTCTACAAATACTGGGTTGCATGAATTTTGAACTGCTTGTTCAAATGTTTCACTACCATGTGGTCTATAAGATCTCCAACATTTAATTCTTCTACCTTCTACAGTTACACTACCTGTGCATGTGAATTTTTCATTTGGTTTTATTACGTTTTCTTCTACTGATGATGTAGCAGTTACAAGTTTAAATGTAGATCCAGGTTCATAAGTATCACTTATAAGAGTATTTCTCCACATTTCATAGTAAGCATTTATTTTTTTGTCGTCGTCATAGCTGTCTAATAATTCTTCAAAGTATGGATATATTGCCTTTGTAGGTTGATTTGGATCATAATCTGGTTTTGATGCCATTGCCAAAACGTCACCTGTTTTAGGGTCCATCGCTATTATTTTAACCCTCTTAGCATTGTTTAATTCATATGCCCTTTGAGCTGCTTTTTCAGCATAACTTTGGATTACCTCATCTATCGTTAAAACAATTCCATTTCCTTGAACTGCTTCATAATATTGTTCTACCCCTTGATTGATTTCTCTACCAGATGCATCTGTACTGACAATTAATTTTCCATCTTGACCTTTTAATTCTTTGTTGTACTGTAGCTCTATTCCTGTTACACCTTCTCCATCTGATGATGTATGACCTAATACATATGGTGCAAAATTGCCATATGGATAATATCTTTGTGGGTCTTCTGATATCCATATACCTGGAATAGATGCATTTTGAATTTTATCTGCAATATCATCATCTACCCAACGTTGAATTCTGACTAATGCTTGATTTGTCTTAGATAATAATTTTAATATTTCATCATAATCCTTATCTTTAACAATTTCTGAAATTTTTTTAGCTGCTTCTTTCTTATCTTTTACTTCAACAGGTTTACACCAAATAGTATATTTTGTGACACTAACTGCCATCTCCTTCATATTTCTGTCGTATATTGTTCCCCTTTTTGATTCAACTGGTATTTCTCTAGTTTGTTGTTCAGATGCTTTTGTGCTCAGCCACTCTCCTTTTATAAGTTGTAGATAACAAGTTCGGACTATTAATACTAAGAACAAGGTACACGCACAAACAAGGACTAAAACTAGCCTTTTTTTGCTTCTGATTCTTATCTTCTTCATAATCATCCTCCTCTTTATAATGTATAAAAATCATATTATTTAATCATCCACAGAAATATATTTTTTTTGATATTCTGCAGGATAAATCATATCTAATTTTTTGCTAGCATCTTTTTCAATTTTTTTTGAATTTTGGTTTACCCTTTTTTCAACTTCTAATGTCTGTAGCTTATTTTGTTTTTCTTTTAAATCTTTTTCTAAATAGTATATATCGTATTTTAAGCTAGAAGAAATCTGGTAAATACATAAATCTCCTATTCCAACTGCTACAATTAAAACAAGCACCAATATTCCTGTTTTTTTCTTAAATATACCTCTTTTATTCTTATTCTTTTTCCTCTTCTTATATGCTTTAAAACTCTTTACTTTTTCGTTTTTTTCCTTCATATGACCGCCCCCTTAATTAGAAAAATTTAATTTTATTTTTTAACAAATTTAAGTAAATAACTTTTCCAAACATATAACTCCTATCATTAAAGAATTATTTATTTTAGATATATCTTCCTCTAAAAAAATTTTTCTAAAAATATACATATCTATTCAAATTTAGCTCTTTTTCTATATAATTTTTCTATATTTTTTTTATTCAAACAAAAAAATATGCCCAGTTAGATTTACTAACTGAGCATATTTTATAATATTTATATAATTTTTAATCTAATTCAAAAGCACCAGTATATAATTGATAATACTTGCCGCCTCTTTCTATTAATTCATCGTGGTTTCCACGCTCTATTATTCTACCTTGTTCTAAAACCATGATAACATCAGAGTTTTTGATAGTTGATAATCTATGCGCTATTACGAATACTGTTCTACCTTCCATAAGTTTATCCATACCATCTTGAACAATTTTTTCTGTTCTAGTATCTATACTTGATGTAGCTTCATCTAGTATTAAAACTGGAGGGTTGGCAATTGCCGTTCTAGCTATTGATAAAAGTTGTCTTTGACCTTGAGATAAGTTGCTTCCATCTCCTGTTAATACAGTATTATATCCATCTTTTAGATGTTCTATAAATCCATGTGCATTTGCAAGTTTTGCAGCAGCGATTACTTCTTCATCAGTTGCGTCTAATTTACCGTATCTGATGTTTTCCATAACTGTTCCTGTAAATAAGTGAGTATCTTGAAGAACTATACCAAGCGATTTTCTTAAATCGTCTTTTTTAATTTTAGTTATATTAATTCCATCATACCTTATTTTACCGTCTTGTATATCATAGAATCTATTTATTAAGTTTGTTATTGTAGTTTTACCAGCTCCTGTAGCACCAACAAATGCTACTTTTTGTCCTGGCTTAGCATACATATTTATATCATGTAATACGATTTTGTCGTCGTTATAACCGAAGTTTACACCTTCAAATACAACATCCCCAGTTAATTTAGTATATGTTACAGTTCCTTCCGCTTTATGTGGATGTCTCCAAGCCCAAGTTCCTGTACGTTCTTTTACTGGTTTTATTTCGCCATCTTCTTCTATAGCATTTTCTAATGTAACATATCCGTCGTCTACTTCTGGCTTTTCATCTATTAAGTTAAATATTCTCTCTGCACCAGCAAGAGCCATTATTATTGAGTTAAATTGTTGAGATACTTGCGCAACTGGCATATTGAAACTTCTTGTTAATTGTAAGAATGATGCTAATGCACCTAAAGTTAAATTTCCTACACCACTTATTGCAAGTACAGCTCCTATTGCAACTATTAAAACATAACTTATATTTCCTATGTTATTCATTATAGGCATAAGCATATTTGCAAAACTATTGGCATTGTCAGCACTATTAAATAATGAGTCATTTAATTCGTTAAATTTCTTTTTAGAATCTTCTTCATAACTAAATACTTTAACGACTTTTTGACCTTCCATCATTTCTTCAATATATCCATTAACTTTACCTATATCTCTTTGTTGGTTTCCAAAGAAGAAAGCACTTTTAGAGCCTAATATTCTCATTACTTGATACATTACAAATACCATAAGAACTATTAATATTGTAAGTATTGGACTTAGTACTATCATAGAAACAAAAGTCCCTACTATAGTTATTACAGAAGAGATAAGTTGAGGTATACTTTGACTTATCATCTGTCTTAATGTATCTGTATCATTTGTGTATATACTCATTATATCTCCGTGAGCATGTGTATCGAAGTATTTGATTGGAAGTTTTTCCATATGTTCAAATAAATCATCACGGATATTTTTTAATGTTCCTTGAGATATATTAACCATAAGTCTACTATATATATAAGTTGATATTACACCTGTATAGAAAATAGCAGCCATTATAGCTAAAGCTGTTAATAATGCTTTAAAGCTTGGGTTATTATGTCCTAATAGTGGAACTATATAATCATCTATTAATGTTTTTAAGAATAAGTTTGCTACTACTGAAACAATAGAACTTATAAATAATGTTATTAAAACTATAAAGAATAAAAATTTATAATCTCTAAAAATATAACTAATCATTCTTTTTAAAGTTTTCATAGGGTTGTTTCCTGGAGCTTTTTTATTTCCTTTAGCAAATTGTTTACTCATTATCGTCAGCTCCTTTCACTTGTGATTCATAAACTTCTCTATATATAGCGTTGTTTACTTTTAATTCATCATGTGTTCCTATAGCGTCTATTTTACCATCATCTAAAACTATGATTTTATCACTAGCTTCTATTGATGATATACGTTGAGCTATTATTATTTTAGTTGTAGATGCTATATCATTTTGGAGAGCAGCTCTTATTGTAGCATCTGTTTTTGTATCAACTGCACTTGTTGAATCGTCTAAAATTAATATTTTTGGTTTTTTAAGTAATGCTCTAGCTATACAAAGTCTTTGTTTTTGACCACCAGATACATTTGTACCACCTTGTTCTATATAAGTATCATATCCATCTGGGAATGTTTGAATGAATTCATCTGCACAAGCTTTTTTGCATGCATCTACTAATTCTTCATCTGTTGCGTTTTTATCTCCCCATCTTAGATTTTCTTTTATAGTACCTGAGAACAGTACGTTCTTTTGTAAAACCATAGAAACTTCATTTCTAAGAGTATCTATATCGTAGTCTCTAACGTCTACTCCACCTACTTTTATACTTCCTGCTGTAACATCGTAAAGTCTTGGTATTAATTGAACTAATGTAGATTTTGCACTACCTGTTCCACCTATAATTCCTATTGTTTCACCAGATTTTATTTCTAAGTTTACATTTTCTAAGTTTAATTTGTCTTTATCATTAGCATAAGAGAAATCTACATTTTCAAATGATATAGACCCATCTTTTACTTCTTTTATAGGGTTTTTAGGATTTTTTATAGTACTTTCTTCATCTAAAACTTCAAGTATTCTCTCTGCTGAAGATTTAGCCATAGTTATCATAACAAATACCATAGATAACATCATTAAACACATAAGTATTTGTGTTGAATATGTGAAGAAACTCATAAGTTGACCTGTTGTCATAGTATTTGAAACTATCATTTTAGCCCCTAACCATGATAAAAGTAATATACATGTATACATAGTAATTTGCATTACTGGAGCATTTAGTACTATTAATTTTTCTGCAAATATAAAACTATTTTTTACATCTCCTGAAGCTTTTTTGAATTTATTTATTTCGAACTCTTCTCTTACTGCTGATTTTACAGTTCTTATTCCTGTTAAGTTTTCTTGTACACTTGCATTTAATGCATCGTATTTTTTGAAAACAGCTGTGAATCTAGGAAATGCAACTTTTATTATAAGCGCTAATATTAACCCTAAGAATATTACTGCTCCAAAGAATACTAGTGATAAACTTGGATTAATTAAAACTGACATTACCATTGCAGATATAAGCATGATTGGTGCTCTAACAAGCATCCTTAAAATCATTTGATATGCATTTTGCACATTTGTTATATCTGTCGTAAGTCTTGTTACTAGACCTGCCGTTGAATATTTGTCAATGTTTTCAAATGAAAAATCTTGTATATTTTCAAACATCGCACGTCTTAAGTTTCTCGCATAACCTGCTGAAGCATTTGCCGCAAATTTTGCCCCTAATGCACCACAAAGAAGTGATAACATAGCTACTACAAGCATAAGTATTCCTATTTTTGCTACATAGCCCATATCACTATTGTTCAGACCATTGTCTATAATCATCGCCATTAATAGTGGTATTATAACTTCACATATACACTCTAATACCATAAATATAGGCGTGATTATAGAATTCTTTTTGAATTCACCAATATATGATGATAATTTTCGTATCATTTCTTCCTCCTCAATATATAAATTTTATTTTAAATTAAATAAATTATTTAATTTTTGACATTATAAACTTCTCATTATAATATTTTAAGGGCAACTTAAAATTATTAAATGAGAATTACTTTAAATTTTCTAAAATTTTATGCATATAATCAAATAACTGCTTTTGTTCTTCCTTTGAAATACCATTTAGCATTTGGGCATCTAATTCTTGTATATATAAATAAGCATCGTCTAATACTCTTTGAGTTTTTTCTGTCATCTTTATAAATTTAGATCTTTTATCATTTAAATTTTGTTCTCTAGTTATAAATCCTTTTTCTTCTAATCTATTTAATAACCCTGTAACTGTAGGATTTTTAAGTGTTAATCCTGTCTCTAAATCCCTTTGAGTAAGTTTATCTTCCTCATGTCTTTTTAAATATAAAAGCACATCCATTTGTGACGGAGTCAAGTTGTATCTTTGTAAGTTTTTATGACAACGTGTCTCAAATGCTATATGTATTTGTTTAATTAAAAAACCTATAAGTATTTTTTCTTCCATATTAATTCTCCTAAATATATAGCTTGCTATATATATTTTATTTATTTTTTTATTAATTGTCAATAGATGTAATTTTATTTTTTTATTTTTTCTATAGTTTAATTTTCTTTACACAAAAAAAGACTCCTATCCCTAATTGGTACAAAAGTCATATATAAATTATATTTCTCTAATACTTATATATCAAGTTATTCCAGTTTTATTCTTTCTATTTGTCTCTTAAAATTTAATCACTGTTATAAGTAATCTTATATAATTTATATTTAACCTATAGTATAATATTATTATCAAAAATAAATTTTTAAGGGGAAAACATATGAAAAAACTATCTATTGTAATATTAGTCATAATTGCATTATTTGCTTTCGGCTGTAAAAAAGAAGATACTTCTAACAACATGGTCAAGTTAAATAGAGTTGATATTTCATCAATTAGCAATACACAACTAAAAAATTTTATAAATGAAGCTTCACAAAAAGAAGGAGTTTATCAAATTAATACAAAATCAAATACTTATATATTTTTTAATGGAATAGAAAATGAATTTACTGATATAAAATGTAGCTTGGATAATAAAACTTTAAATATTGAATCTAATAAAAATAAATTAGACTCAAGTTCTCCATCACAAAATTTATATGTTATATATCAAAAGAACACAACTATCACAAATGACAAGGCAGTTTTCTTTGATACTATAAAGCTTGTTATAGATAATAAAGAATCTAACTTTGAAAATGTATTTGTTGAAAATAGAAATATATAATAACGAAAATATTGATTATAAAAATAATATAAAAAAGGCTGTTACAAAGTAAATTTAATTTGCTTAGTACTAGCCTCGTTTTATAATTCTAAGGAAATTATATATTATCTGGTTTGTAGATAATTATAATTTCCTTACATGTGTTTCAAAGAAATCTACCTTGTGAAATGTCTTTAGAATAAAGATTTCTTTATATGAAAAACTTTTAGTACCAATGTACTTTCCATTTTCCACTCAAATATCTCCATACAAAAAATATACTTCTTACAACCCAATCTGTAGTCATAGCTACCCATACACCAAATACTCCTAATCCCATGTATTTTCCTATAATGTAACTAAAACCTATTCTAAAAATCCACATTGAGAATATACAAACTATCATACAAAACTTAACGTCATTTGATGCTCTAAGTGTATTTGCTATCATAAATGATAATGGCCAAATAAGCATCGCCATAACACCATGATATATTATTATTTGTTTAGTCATTTGGGCAGTTCCTTCAGATAAGTTATATACATCTAAAATAAGATTTAATGCTAAAAATATAAATATATTCGTGATTATTATTCCTATATAACTTAGTTTCAACATTTTTTTAGTATAATATTTTGTTTGGTATTCATCATCAGCACCTACGCATTGTGATACTACTGCTAAATCAGCTTGACCTATAGCCATTCCAGGTACTATTTGAAAAAGTGCAAGACAGTTACTAACTGCATTTGCTGCAATAGCAGCTGTACCAAAACTTGCAACTAAATTTAGTACTACTATTTTTCCAAGTTGGAACATACTATTTTCTAGTCCATTAGGTATGCCAATATATAAAATTCTTTTTATTAAAGTTTTATTAAATCTAAAACACATCTTTTTTGATATATGAATTTGTAAATCTTGATTTCTTATAAGATAAAATGCTATTATAGCTGCTAAATATCTTGAGAAAACTGTAGGAATTGCAGCACCTACAACCCCCATTTTTAGTCCATATATTAATATTGCATTTCCTATAAAGTTTACACTATTCATAAGAATTGATATTTTCATAGTCACTTTTGAATTTCCCATAGCTCTAAACAAAGCTGCTGCTCCATTATATATTGCTATAGCTGGAATTGATAAAAATACTATCAATAGATATATATTTGCAAATCCCATAACATCAGCTTCTAATTTTCCGAATACCTTGTATAATATAAAATATTTTAACAGATATCCCAAAATCATAATTCCTATAGAACTTACTAATAAAAATAACATTAATTGATCTGATGCTTCACATGACTTTTCTTCATTTTTTTGACCTAAAAATTGACCTGCAACTACAGCTCCACCAGTACCTAATGCAATAAATACTTGGGTTATTAATACCATAATAGTATCTACTAAAGATACTGCTGATACTGCCGCTTCCCCTACGCTTGCAACCATAATTGAATCTACTAAACCAACGACTATTAAAAGTAACTGTTCCACAATTAATGGTCCTATCAATTTTCTTAAGTCTGAATTAGAAAATAAATAATTGACTTTATTCTGACTTGCCTCCACTCAAACCCCTTCTTTCACAAAGATTTTAAAATATATAGATATTTTAAAATACATAATATTAATTTTTACTATTTTAAATTATAAAGAGTAGCTAAAAATGTAATATACATCAATAACTACTCTCTTATTTAAATTATATACCTATTGGTATTTTCTTACAACAATTCTTATAAAGTTGCTTTTAGAGCTTGGTCTATATCCCAAAGTAAATCATTTATATCTTCTATACCAACTGACATTCTTATCATGTCAGGTCTAACACCTGCTGATTCTTGTTCTTCTTCATTCAGTTGAGCATGTGTAGTACTTGCAGGATGTATAACTAAAGATTTAGCATCTGCTACATTTGCAAGGTGAGAGAATATTTTAAGACTTTCTATAAATTTCTTGCCTGCTTCAAGCCCACCTTTTATGCCAAATGTAAATATTGAACCTGCACCTTTTGGAAGATATTTTTGCCCTAATTCATAATATTTGTTGCCTTCAAGCCCTGGATAATTAACCCATGCAACTTGAGGGTGATTATTTAAAAACTCAGTTATAGCTTTTGTATTGCTTATATGTCTTTCTATTCTAAGCGACATTGTTTCTAAACCTTGTAATAACATAAATGCATTAAATGGACTTAAACAAGCTCCTGAATCTCTCAACCATTGAACTTTTAATTTAGTCGCATAAGCCGCAGCTCCAACATCTTTTGCATAATTAAGACCATTATAAGACATATCTGGCTCTGTCAAACAAGGGAACTTTCCACTTCCTATCCAATCAAAATTACCACTATCAACAACAACCCCACCTAAAGTAGTTCCATGACCACCTATAAATTTAGTTGCTGAATGTACTACAATATCTACACCATGTTCAAATACTTTTATTAAATAAGGTGTTCCAAAAGTATTGTCTAGCATAAATGGTATTTTGTTTTCATGAGCAATATCTGCTATAGCTTCTATATCGATTAAATTTATCCCTGGATTTCCTATTGTCTCAGCATAAACAAGTCTAGTCTTATCATTTATTGCTTTTCTAAAACTCTCTGGATCATCTGGGTCTACAAAATGAACCTTTATACCGAATTTAGGAAGCATATTTGAAAGTAAATTATATGTTCCTCCATATAAAGTTGGTGCTGCTACTATTTCATCCCCTGCCTGTATTATATTAAGTATAGCTGCATTTATAGCCCCCATTCCTGAAGAAAATGCTACTGCACCTACTCCACCTTCAAGTAATGCCATTCTATCTTCAAATACTTGAACAGTTGGATTTGATATTCTTGAATATATATGCCCCTCTTGTTTTAATGCGAATAAATCAGCACCATACTTCACACTTTCAAAACAATATGATGTTGTTTGATAAATTGGTACTGATCTAGAACCTGTCGCTGAATCTGGTTCTTGTCCCCCATGAATTTGTAATGTACTAAAACCTAGTTTTCTTTCTGTCATGTTATCCCTCCGAATATATTATTGTTAAATACAAGTAAAATGTTTATATTAAACATATAAAAATATCTTTAAATTTTTTTAAAGATAAAAATTATTTATAGCATATTTAAAAAATTATACTTATCGCCAAATATAAAGTAATATAATTTCCTATATACTATAAAAAGCTCTTTTACCTTACGATAAAAGAGCTTTATTTCTCATTCTCTCTTATCTTTCTTATGAAAACATAAGTAGGATTTAGCACCTATCTAATATAGGTTGCTGGACTTCTCAGGGCCTATTCCCTCCATCACTCTTGATAAGAATTTATTTAGTTAAGATTGATATTTATAATTATATACCTAAAGTATATTTTAAACAATATTTTTTACATATTTTTCTAATTTATTATTTTTTCTCAGCTACTCTAAGTTTTGCACTTCTTGAACGAGGATTTGCCTCAACTTCTTCTTTGCTTGGAAGTATTGGTTTTCTAGTTATAACTTTAACTTCAGAAACTTTATCACACTGACAAATTGGAAGTTCTGGTGGACAAACACAGCTAAGCGATAATTCTTTAAATTCATTTTTTACTATTCTATCTTCTAAAGAGTGGAATGTAATTATACATATCCTTCCCCCTTTATTCATCATAGAAACAGCATCGTCTATCATTTTGTTTATAACTCCAAGCTCATTATTTACTTCTATACGTATAGCTTGGAAAGTTCTTTTAGCTGGATGTGGTCCATCTATTCTAGCTTTTTTAGGGATAGCTTTTTTTATTACATCAACTAATTCACCTGTTTTTTCGATTGGCTTTTCATCTCTAGCTTCAACTATAAATTTAGCTATTCTCTTCGCCCAATTGTCTTCACCATAATCTTTTATTATTTTTGCAAGTTGCTCTTCTGAGTATGTATTTACTACATCATAAGCAGAAAATGGCTTTCTAATATCCATTCTCATATCTAAAGGAGCATCGTGCATATATGAGAAACCTCTATCAGCTTCGTCTAATTGATGAGAAGAAACTCCTAAGTCAGCTAGTACTCCATCTATCTTATATACACCTATTTTTTCTAATTCTTCTTTTATATTTGAAAAATTGCTGTGAATAAATCTAACTCTATCAGAATACTCTGCTAATCTCTCTTTTGCAGTAGCTATTGCATTTTTATCTTGGTCAAACCCTATAAAAAGTCCGTCTTTTGAAAGTCTTTTTACGATTTCTTTTGAGTGTCCTGCACCACCCATTGTACAGTCTACATATACACCGTCTTCTTTTATATTTAAATTTTCTATACATTCATCTAAAAGTACAGATACGTGATGGAATTCCATAAAAAATTCACTTCCTTTCTGTAAAATCTCTAACTGTCGTATTTTTTATATTAATGTTATCTATTAGATTTTTTTGCTAATACATAATTTAGTACAACACCTATAATTATAAATACTAAACTTATAACTTGTGCCATTCTTAATGGTCCTAACATAAGTGAATCTGTTCTAAGTCCTTCTATGAAAAATCTTCCTATAGAATATGATATTAAATAGTAAGCAAGGATTTGGCCTTCATATTTTTGTTTTTTTCTAAATACCATCAAAAATATAAATACACCTAAATCCCATATAGATTCATATAAAAATGTAGGATGTACTTTTACACCATCAACCATTATCCCCCATGGTAAATCTGTCGGTCCCCCATGAGCTTCTTTGTTTAGGTAATTTCCCCATCTCCCAATTGCTTGAGCTAATGGTATACCTATAACAACGCAATCAGCCAATTTAAAGAAGTTTAATTTCTTAACTTTAGCATATATAAACCCAGCTAAAATTCCTCCAATTAGAGCTCCATGAATTGCTAAGCCGCCACCTCTAAAGTTTAAAATTTCAGCTATATTTCCTGAATAATAAGACCAGTTAAAGATAACATAATAAGCTCTAGCTCCTATAAGTCCACAAGGGATTGCAATAATAGCTAAATTTAATATATCATCTTCTTTTATATTAAGCCTTTTTGCTTCTCTTAATGCAATAAAAACTCCAAGGACCATCCCTGTAGCCATTAAAATTCCATACCACATTATATCTACACCAAACAGTGTAAATGCAACTCTATCCATATAAACACCTCTTATCTTCTAAATATTCTACTAAATAAACTTACTTTTTCTATTGGTTTCTCTAGTGGCTCTTCTACAATAATATCTTTATTGTCTAAGATACACTGAGCATTATTTTTAAATAGATTTTCTGCCATAGATTTTGAGCATTTATCTTCAACATATTCATATGCCTCTCTCAATAATGGGCGTCTTCTTGTATCACTATGGGCATCTGTCGCAACTAAATGAACCATATTTCTACTAATTAAAAGATCACATATTTTTTGGAATTGTTTACCCTGTTTTCCTATAAGACTTGAGCTATTTATTTGAATAATTGCACCTGTTTTTATACAATCATAAATTATCTCTGGATCCTCATGAATTTGCATATATCTCTCTACATGAGCCAATACTGGTGTATATCCCTGTTGTTTTAATTCATAAACAATATTGCATAAGTTGCTAGGAAAATTATTAGGCGGAAACTCTATTAATATATATTTACTATCATTTAAACAATAAAAGTCTAGTTCTGAAATCTTATCCATTAAATCATATGTAAAATAAATTTCGTTTCCTAAATATATTTCTATATCTATATTATTTTCTTTTAATTCCTTTTTAAATCTCTCACGAATTCTTTTTAACTCCTCACCCTTTTCATATTTGAATTCTGGATGATAATGAGGAGTTGCAATCATTTTGCTGATTCCTTCTTCTTGTGCTATTTTTGCCATATTTATGGCTTGTTGCATAGATTCAGCTCCATCATCAACCTCTGGTAGTATGTGACAATGTACGTCTATCATAAAAAAATCCCCCTTTTTAAAGTAAGCTATCTGAATACAAATGTTATTATATCAGTTTATAGCTTAAAAATAAATATTTCGTATGTATTCTAAAAAACAAAAGTTGTAAGAAGATATCTCCTACAACTTTTATTTTTATAATTTGTAATTTATATTGTAGATTTTATACTCAATGTTTTTATTTAGTTATTTTCTTTATCAATAGGCTCTACAATAGATATTACACAGTTATCTTCTCTTAAGTGTTCTTCTAGTCTTTGTTGTACTTCTTCAAATGTAACTTCTTTTATTACCTCTACATAATCTAATAAGTTTATATCTTTAAATTTGTAGAAGATAAAGTTGTTTGCAATGAAAGTTAAAGAATCAAAGTATTTAATAAAATTACCTATAGAAGATTTTTTAACTCTTTCAAAGGTAGCTCTATCTAATCCTTCTTTTTTATACATATCAAGATACTCGAATATAACTTTTTTTACTTGTTTTGGATCTTTTGATTCGCCTCCAACTGTTGTAAATGCGTAATCGATTTGTGAAGTAAATCCTGCTCCAAAACTTCTATTTATAAGGCCTTTCATATATAGATTTTCATATATTTCACTACCACGTCTAAATAACATTTCATTTAATATGTCTGTCATTACTTCGTATTTAAGTAGTTCTCTTCCTTTTATATTTACTTTATCGTCTTTAAATCCTATATTGAAGATAGGTATTGAAATAGGCGCCTGAGTTATTATTTCTTTTTGGTTAACTGTTGTAGGCTCTTCTGGATATATTCTAGTTATTTCTTCTTCCATTTTTGCCATGTCGTATTTATTTGCTTGTTTTACTTTATCAAATAATTCTTCTGGTTCTAAATCACCAATTACAAATAAAGCCATATTTCCTGGATTGTAGAATGTATTATAACATTTATAAAGTTCTTCTTTCGTTATTTTGTATATGCTCTCTACGCTTCCAGCTATATCTACTCTAACAGGGTGGTTTACATACATTGCTTTTATTGCGTTAAATGATACATTCCAGCCTGGGTCATCATCATACATTTTTATTTCTTGGGCAATTATTCCCTTTTCTTTTTCTACATTTTCATCTGTAAAATGAGGTGTCTGCACATAATCAAATAAATGATCTAGACAATCATAAAAATTCTCTGTTGTTGTAAATAAATACGCTGTCGTTGTAAAGTTTGTAAATGCATTGGCATTAGCTCCCCATTTTGAGAATTTTCCAAATGCATCTGTTTCATCTGGTTGTTCGAACATTTTATGCTCTAAGAAATGTGCTATACCTTCGTTTACTCTAATAGGTTCACTCTCTCCTATAGGAATAAATTCTAAGTCATTTGAGCCGTAATTAGTAGCTAAAACAGCATACTTTTTAGTAAATCCTTTTTTAGGCATAAAGTACACATCTAATCCATTTTCTAATTTTTCATAATATAATTCTTCTTTTAACAATTCGTTGACTATCTTTTCCATTATGCCCTCCCTATTTACTTAAGAAGTATATAGTATCTAGTTGAATATCTTTTACAGCATCTACTATATCTTCCTTTGTAGATTTATTTATCATATTTTTTATCTCATCTAAGTCACTTTTATTTTTTGCTATTGATTGAGAGAAATAGAAATCTGAAAGTCTTCCTATTTCGTCGTTTAAAGAATTTAAAGAATTTATAAATGCAATTTTAGCATTTGCAATTTCTGTTTCTGTTATATCTCCGTCTTTTAATTTTTGAACTTGCTCTTTTACTAATTCAACAGTTCTTTCATAGTTTTCAGCTTCTATTCCTGAACAAACCATCATTGTAGATTTGCTTTTTTGTATTGTAGAGTAAATAGTATAACAAAGACTTTCTTTTTCTCTTACATTTACAAATAGTTTACTATCAGCGCCTCCACCTAATATTCTAGAACCTAAAAGAAGGCTATAGTATCTCTCTTCGTCAAGATAATCAACATTACATCTATAACCCATAACTAATTTACCTTGTGCTATGTCCATAGTTTCTTTTACTTCTTTTACTTCGTCTACTTCTTTATAGAATTCTTCTTTTGGTAAATCTATTATATCTCCTCTATCGAATGTAAATCTTTCTTTTATTAATTCTACTACTTCTGATTCATCAAATTCGCCTTCGATTATTATTTCTATTGGAGAAGTTTTTAATATATTTTTATAATGTTGATATAAGTTTACTCCATTTATATCGTCTAAATCTTCGATATAACCCTTCCCACTTATAGCGTATGGTTCTCCTTCGAACATAATTTCACTAGCTTGTTTCATTGCATAGGTACCTTTATCATTGATGATACCCATTATAGAATCTTTTAATATTTCTTTTTCTATTTTTAGGTATTCTTCACTAAATCCACCATCTACTATTAGAGGATTATTTATTATTTCGTTTAATAGGTCTATACAACCACCTAATATTTTTTCGTCTAAATATTTTTCATTTACACCTAATATACTAAATCCTAAAACTTGATGTTCTCCTCGTTTTGATGTTCCAGCATTTAGATATGAGCCGTATAGTTCTTCTTCTCTATTTGTCAATTGACCAAGTGTTTTATATTTATCGCAACCACTTTTTAAAATGCCTGGAAGCAGAGCATTTTTTGTAACTTCTTTTCTATCTAATTCTCTAAGTATATATACACTTACTAAATTTGTCTTAAATTTACTTTCTGGGATTAATGTAAGTTTTACATTTTTCCCTATTTCTAATGTCTTTAAATTTTTCATGTACTAGCTCCTTTTCCTTATTTTAACTATCCTATATAATAATACCTTATCTTCATCATATTTGCTATTTTATTTAATCATTCTTTTATATTATCTCTTTATTTTTACTATTATATACAAAAGTCAAATTGTTTACATATATCGTAGTTATGATGTATAATACAAGATGTATGTCTAAAATTATTGAGAAAAATAATTAATTTTTATATAAAAGAGAGGAAGATCATAATGAAATTAGGAATAGTAGGTTTACCAAATGTAGGTAAAAGTACATTATTTAATGCTATAACTCAAGCTGGAGCAGAATCAGCAAACTACCCATTCTGTACAATAGAGCCAAATGTAGGTGTTGTTGCAGTTCCAGACGAAAGATTAAACGTATTAAAAGAATTAAATAACGCTAAAAAAATAGTTCCAACTGCTATAGAATTCTGCGATATCGCAGGTCTTGTTAGAGGAGCTTCAAAAGGTGAAGGTCTTGGAAATAAATTCTTATCTCACATAAGAGAAGTTGACGCTATAGTACACGTTGTTAGATGTTTCGAAGATTCAAACGTTGTTCACGTTGACGGTTCAGTTGACCCAATAAGAGATATCGATACTATAAACTTAGAGTTAATATTATCTGATATAGAAATATTAGATAGAAGAATAGTTAAAACTACTAAAGCTTTAAAATCTGACAAATCACTTGCTGGTGAATTAGAAATGTTAAATTCTATAGCTGCTACTTTAGCAGAAAGTAAATCAGTAAGAACTATGGACTTTACTGAAGAAGAACAAGAATTCGTAAACAGCTTAAACTTATTAACTTCTAAACCAGTTATATATGCTGCTAACGTTTCAGAAGATGATTTAGCTGATGAAGGTGCTAACAACGAATACGTTGCTAGAGTTAGAGAATTCGCTGCTTCTGAAAATGCTGAAGTTGTTGTTGTTTGTGCTCAAATAGAAGCGGAAATATCTGAACTTGAATCTGATGAAGAGAAAAAAGAATTCTTAGAAACTCTTGGACTTGAACAATCAGGTCTTGATAAATTAATCCAATCATCTTACTCATTATTAGGACTTATGTCATTCTTAACTGCTGGTGAGCAAGAAGTTAGAGCTTGGACTATAAAAGTTGGAACAAAAGCTCCACAAGCTGCTGGTAAAATACACAGTGATATAGAAAGAGGATTCATCAGGGCTGAAATAGTAAACTACAATGATTTAGTTGAATGTGGAAGTGTTGCAAACGCTAGAGAAAAAGGTCTTGTAAGACTTGAAGGTAAAGACTACGTAATGCAAAACGGAGACGTTGTTAACTTCAGATTCAACGTATAAGATAAATATTAACTTATAAAAAGATAACTATTATCTTTTTATAAGTTTATAAGGCATAGCTTTTGGGCTATGCTTTTTTTATAAAAATTATATTTATATAACTTTATATATTAAAAAAGCTTACAATATGGATATCCATACTGTAAGCTTTTTATTAGTTGTGAACCATAACTTCTTGCGCACGACTTGCAAGTACTTTTTTAGCTTCTTCTCTTACTATATCTCTTTCTGAGAATGGAACTTTTACACCATTTATTAATTGGTATGTTTCGTGTCCTTTTCCTGCAAGTACTATCATATCGCCTTCTTGTGCTATTCTAACAGCTAGTTGAATAGCTTTTTCTCTATCTGGCTCTATTATATATTTACTTTTATCATCATATGATTTAGCTATATCATCTATTATTTTTTCAGGATCTTCAAAGTCTGGATTATCAGATGTTAATATACTTAAATCACATTCTTTTGCAGCAACATCGCCTAATTCTTTTCTACGTATTTCAGTTCTTCCGCCAACTGAACCAAATAGACATATAAGTCTTTTGTGGTCGTAGTGTTCTAGTGTCTTTAATATATTTTCTAAACTAACTCCATTATGTGCATAATCTATAATTATAGTTGCATAAGGTAATGCAGATAAAACCTCTACCCTTCCGCAAACTTTTGCTTCAGTTAGGGCTTTTCTAGTTATTTCTTTTTTAACACCTAAATATTTACAAACAGATATTACAGCTAATGCATTGTAAATACTAAATATTCCTGGCGAACATATATAATAATCATCATTAGATTCTTTAGTTTTGCAGACAAAGTTTACACCTAGTGAATCTAAGTCTTTTGAGTATTGTATTTCAGTAGCCATTACATCAGCTTGTTTTTCTATACCGAAAGTTTCGATATTGCAAGTTGCAATGTCTATTATGTCTTTTGCATATTTATCATCTATATTGATTATTCCATGCTTAGCTAATGTAAATAATTTAGCCTTACATTCTAAGTAATTCTCAAAAGTAGGGTGTTCTTTTGGTCCTATATGGTCTGGTGATAAGTTTGTGAATATAGCAATATCAAAATCAACATGCTCTACTCTATGTCTTTGAAGCCCACCAGAAGATACCTCCATAGAAACACATTCTACTCCACTGTCTAACATCTTTCTAAATATTCTATGAAGTTCATAACTTTCAGGAGTTGTATTCACTGTAGTTTCTGATATGTTGTTGTAGAAAGTACCATTAGTTCCTACTACACCTGTATTTATTCCCGCTCTGTTTAAAACTTCACTTATATAGTTTGTAATTGTAGTTTTACCTTTTGTCCCAGTAACACCTATTATTTTTAATGATTTTGATGGATTTCCAAAATAATTTGCAGACATTTTAGATAAAGCTATTCTAGTATCTTCAACTATTATTTTTATAGCGTCATCTGCCATTTCTATATCATCTTGTAATACAAAGACTCTAGCTCCTCTTGAATATGCATCAAAGACATATTTATGTCCGTCTACTGTTTCTCCTTTAAGAGCAACGAACATATATCCTGGTTGGCATTTTAAAGAACTATAAGCTATGTCTACTATTTCAATATCATTAAAATCTTTTGAATCAGTATTAGAGGTAAAAGAAATACCTTCTAATACATTAGTTAATTTAACCATATGTCCTCCTATAGTTTCATCAATTTAATAATTATTCTTAAACAAATATTTCTTTTACTTTTCTATTTGATTTTATAATAGTCTGTCTTGCTAATACTTCTAATGAATCTATATATAGGTCATTACCTAAATTGTTGTCGTTTTTTAAGATAGATAACTCAGTACAACCAAGTACTATTCCATCACATCCATTTTCTTTTAAATGGTTTACCAATTTATTAAATTTATTCATATCAGCAGGTTTTCCACTTTTTATATCGTCATAAATTATCTCCATGACTTGCTGTTGTCTTTCATCATCAAAGACGAAATACTCCATATCAAATCTTTCACACATTTCTTGATATAATTTAGTTTTAATATTACCTGTTGTAGCCATAATACCTAATTTTTTATGACCATTTTCTTTAGCATATTTTATTGTCTCTTCAACAATGCTAAGAACTGGTATATTTACACTTTTATTTATTTTCTCATAAAAATAATGTGCTGTATTGCAAGTTATTACTATAAAGTCTACACCGAATTGTTCTAATTTTTGTGCATCACTAATAAGTACATCAGCTGGATTTTCATCACTTTTGCCTAAAATGTATGTACTTCTATCTGGTGTAGTTGCTCTATTTGTAATTACCATGTCTACGTGTTCTTGATCAGTTTTAGCATCAGTCATATCCACTACCATTTTGTAGAAATAAACAGATGCCATAGGCCCTAGACCGCCCATTACTCCTGCAGTTATATTTTCCATATTATCACCATTCTTATTTACAGTATTTATTAAACTTTCTGATTTGATTTATGCTGTATAAGAAGATGTACCAACTTCTCTTAATATTCCCGCTTAAATCGTATTTATATCCAAATGATGTTGCTTCTTTTCCTTCTGAAGCTAATTGTTTACATTTGTTTACTAAATCTTTATTTTTAACAAATTTATATACTACATGTCTTGGTATAACTCTCCAGAAGAAAGGTTCTTTTTGTATTTTTAATTCTAATTCTTTATTTTCAACTCTATCTTCAACTACATATTTAGCTATGTTGTTTCCAGAACCAGTTACGTAGTAGTTACTTCTACCTTGTCTTAAGTTTATTTCAAATACTTTGTAAGTATTATCTCTTGTATCGTATTTTATATCGAAGTTAGAGAAACCAGTGTAGTTTATGCTTTCTAAGAAGTTTTTGAATTTAGTCATTACTTCTTCGTCATATTCAGTTATTATAGCTGCGTGGTTTCCTATTCCTTTTGGTGTATGTTCTTCAAGTAAAACATGTCCTAAACACATCATTTTTACTTTTCCGTTTTGGTCAGAATAACAAGTTAAAACTCTCATGTGTGAGTCATCACCTGGTATAAAATCTTGTACTATTAAAGATTTTTCATATCCATGTGAATATATTTCATCAGTTATTTGTTTGAATTCATTTGCATCTTGCACAATGTATGCTTTTTTCATTCCTGGGAATTCATGTTGGAAGAAAGTAACACTGTCTGATGCTTTTAAGATTACTGGATAGTTAAATCCGAAATCTACTACTTCATCACCTTTGTTAAATACGTGTGTTTTTGGGTAGTTAAGATTGTACTCTTCACATATTTGGTAGAAAGAGTCTTTCTCGATTAATTTGTCTTTTAATTCTTTATCTATATATGGAACTATATATTTTGTTGAAAGTATCTCTTTATTATCGATTATAAATTCAGCATATTCATCTTTACATCCATGTATGATAAATACTTTACCTTCTTCTGCTTCTTGATCTGGTAATTCTAATAATCTTTTTAAGAAAGCTTCTTCGTCTTCTATAGTCGTTCCTTCTCTGTAATCGATTATTTTACTGTGATTTGTTGCTCCTATACGGATTTTTCCAAATGCTATTGATTTTACTCCATATGCTTCATGGTAAGCTCTTGCAACAGAGTAACAATTTATATCTCCACCAACCAATACTGGTTGAATTTTTACGTTATTCAATTAGTCCACCTCTTATTTTTCATTTTAATTTATTTTCTTTCATTTTTATACAATGGTATTATACTTTATTTTAATTGATATGTCAAAGAACGAAGCGCTTGGAAATCGTTATTTTTAACAGTTTTAATATAGATTTATTTGGATAAATTATTTAACATTTGTTAATTTTATTTTTTATAATTTATCGCATTTTGTGACAAAAAAATATGACAAAACACAATTTATATGCTTTGTCATATTTTTATTTTTAAGCTTTATATTGATTCAATTTCATCTTTTTTAAATTGCTTCATATCTAAGTTTGATTTACTTATTACTTTATTTAATTTATTTATATCACTTTGAGTTGAGTATGCAATATTTACAATTGCAAAATCTTCATAGTCCATATCTGCATAATAAAGTAATTTTTCTGATTTACTTTCTTCTAAAACTTTATTAATTTGATAAACTAAACTCTCATCAAAACAAGTATTATCTTTGCTTAAATTTACGCTAACTTCTTTTTCATTTATTTTCATAGTAATAGTTCTATTTTTTAAGCTAGATTTTTCACTTATATCTGTTATCTTAATTTCATCATCTGAAATTTGTGAAATATAATCAATTATATCTTCATATGTGTATCCATAGTCTAATATATCACTATCAAATGACATTATATTTTTACTATTTAATTCTATGCTTTTATCTTCTTTTCTGGCGTCTATTAATACATCGTCTAAGTCTAAGTCTATATTAAATGTATTGTCAAAGGCATAGTATGTTTCCCAATCTCCTAAGATACAATATTCCATAGTTATGGTTTTATTATCTCTAACTAAATTTCCGGTTAATGTAATATCGTCTCCTTGTTTGTATTGCTTTATCTCATCATAATGTTCATTTTCATCTTGATCAAATCTACAATATATCTTATATTGACTATTTTTTTTAGTTTCTAGCTCAACTTTAAGTACTCTATCATCCAATTCTTCTACTTTTTTTACCTTACCCGTAAGTTCTAAAAAAACTTGGTCATAGTTTAAATCTGCATTTTTTTCACTACGTTCATATTCTTCTATTAATTCATCTGATGAAATAGATATATCCTCCCAAAAATCACCTAAGAAGTTTTGTAATCCAAGATATTCTGATGAATCATTATTTTTACTTTTAGAGTTTATATTTATCAATATAATTCCTATTGAAATCAATATTAATATTAAAATTATAATAAACCCTATAAATACGGGGTTTCTCTTGATGAAATTTTTTTGTGTTTTTCCACATGCCAAACATCTATCACTGGTTATTTCTAATTTTTCCCCACAGTATTTACATACTTTACTTTTTTTCATATAAATTCCCCTTATTTTTCATTTTCCACAAATTATCATTCTATTTATATTATACATAAAATTACTATTTTACTATAGAAACAATTTTGTTATTTTTACCAAAAAAACCCAATCTTTAAAATTTAATGATTGGGTCTTAAAAATCTATATATATTTAATTTTATTAAATATCATAAGAATAATCAGCTATATTTTTAGAGTGGTCTGATATTCTTTCTAAGTTATTTAATATATCAAAATAAATAACACCAGAATCTACTGTACATTTTCCATCGTTTAATCTTTGTAGATGATGGTTTCTATATCCTATTTCTAATAAATCAACTTGTCTTTCATTTTCATGTACTTGTTTTCTAAGTTGTAAATTAATTTCTTCTAAACATTTCATAGAGTCAGTGAAGTTATTTATCGCTAAATTATATATTTCTCTAATTTCGTCTTCTGCATGTTCTGATAAACTAAGATTTTCATTAATTAAATCTCTACCTAATTCAGCAATATTTTCACCATGGTCTGATATTCTCTCTATGTCGTTAACTGCATATATTAAATTTGTAACTTTGTTACGTTCATCCTCATTTAATGATTCTTTTGATAGTTTAACTAAAAATGCAAGAAGTTGTCTTTGTATTTGGTTTACCTTTTTCTCCATTTCAAAAGTTTTTTCCACTTCTTCTCTTGAATTATTTAGTATACCTTCAATTGCATATTGTACAGATTCTTTAGCATAGTTAGCCATTTCTTTTATTTCTAAAAATGCATTTCCAACAGCAATGCTTGGTGTTTCTATCATTCTATCGTCTATATATTTTACATCTAAGTTTTCATGTTTTTCATCTTCAGTAACTGGTATTAATTTTAAAACTAATTTAACTATATATTTTGAGAATGGCAATAACACGATTACATTTACTACGTTAAATAATGTATGTGCGTTTGCTATTTGTCTTGCAACGTTGTTTGGATCTAAGTAAGTTACAACTTTGCTTATTGGTATTGTAAATATAAACATAAATAGTATCGTACCTATTACATTAAATGTTAAATGCATAGTTGCTGCTCTTTTAGCATTTTTCGATGCACCTAAACTTGATAATAGTGAAGTAACACATGTACCTATATTATCACCATATAATATTGGTAATGCTGCACTCAGTGGTAAAATACCTTGTGATGCTAAAGCTATCAACATCCCCATAGATGCACTTGATGATTGAACTATACCTGTTATTAAGAAACCTGCTAGTATTCCTAATACTGGATGGATACCAACGAAAAGTAAAGCATCTCTGAATTGTGGTAAATCCGCTAAAGGACTTACTGCTTCTTTCATAAATTCCATACCCGTAAATAACATACCAAATCCTAATAATATCTCTGCATATTGTTTATGCTTTTGTTTTTTTGATGCTAAGTATATAATTATACCTATTCCTAATGCTATAGGTGCTATATCTTCTAATTTAAATGATACTAATTGTGCTGTAACTGTTGTACCTATATTGGCACCCATAATTACACCTATTGCTTGTGATAATGACATTATACCTGCATTAACAAAACCTACAACCATTACAGTTGTTGCACTCGAGCTTTGTATTATACCTGTTACTACAGCTCCTACTAAAACTCCCATTACTACATTACTTGTTAAAAATCCAATTATTTTTTTTAATTGTTCTCCGGCAGATTTTTGAAGTCCATCGCCCATCATATTCATACCGTATAAAAATAATCCTAGGCCACCTAGTAAACTAATTGCTATTTGCACGTCTGCTCCTCCTTAAGACTTATAAATTAATTCCTTTTGATAATACATTAAAAATCAAATTTGTTTGCTAAATCAAAGTTAATTCAATATTAAGATTATGTTAAATATGATATAGTCGTTAAAATTTGTATAAAAATGGTATATAAATCGTTTACTTTTGATTAAAAATCTTTAATTTATATACCACTTTTGTTAACATAAATATTTTCCCTAATTTGGTGTATTTTTATACTGTATAATATTATCTATTTATTTTTCTTTAATTAAGCCTTTTTTATAAGCTAAAAGCAACATTTTTAAATCATATATTTCTTCTTGCATTTTTTCTCCATCAAGAGTATCTCTCACATACATTCTACGAGCTATATCTTCTACAACTACTGAAGTTGATAATATATCACTTTCTTTTTTAATTGCGTCTTCTGCTGATGAGAATGGCTCATGAGCGACTAGTTGAAGTGTGTATGAGTTGTATATTAAAGTATATCCAGCTATACCTGTTTTTCCTTGATATGCTCTAGAAAAACCGCCGTCTATAACTAATATTTTTCCACCTGCTTTTATTGGACTTTCACCTTTTTTACTTTCAACAGGAACATGTCCAGTTATTATATGTGATTGTTCATAATCTAATCCAAATTCATCAAAAATTCTATTGCATATATTTTCATCTTCTCTCAATGTATAGTATGGATTTTTATTTTCTACATGAGTTTTTTTATCTGCAATAAAATATCTTTCATAAGTTGTCATATCATCTTTTCCAAATAATGAAGAACATTTACCTGTCCATAAGTACCACATCATATCCATACCAAATTGTTTTTCTGGACTCTTTTTATAGAAAAATCCTTTTCTCGCATAAGAATCCATTTGATCCATTAATGCTCTACCACTATACTCTTTTCCTTTTATCTTCATAGACATAAAGTTTCCTTTGTCATCAAGCGGGATACAACCATGTACTAACATATTTTTGTTTGCAATTAAGTATATACTTCCTTTTGAGAATAAGAATGAAACATGTTTTTGTAATTTTTCACTACCTTTAAATGAGGCTACTAATTTATCCATTACATTTTCTTCTTCTTTTGTCAATTTATATGGTGATTTTGGGTCTATAGTCGGGAAATTTGTATCCTTTAATTTATATACTTTTCCTTTTAAGTTTATAGTCCCCGCCTCATAATCAACTTTATCTAAAAGAAGTCTGTGCTTCATATCAAATTCAGGATTATTGTTAATTACTTCAGCTTCTAATTTAAATTGTATCATACTGATAGCTTTATGCATTTTTGCTATTAATGATTTTTCCTTAGTTGATACTTTTCCTTCTTCTGCTTTAGGCATAAATTCACTACATGGGTCATCTTTATATGCTTCCATCGCAAATGTAGCTAGAGGAAGTAGATTGATTCCATAAATATCTTCAACTATATCTAAATTTGCATATCTAGCTGATATTCTTATTGCATTTGCTATACAAACCTTTTGACCTGAGGCAGCTCCCATCCATAATATATCGTGATTTCCCCATTGAACATCTACATTGTGGTGATTTATAAGTGTATCCATGATAATATCTGGTCTTGGCCCTCTATCATATACATCACCTACTATATGTAATCTATCTACTACTAGTTTTTGTATAACTTTAGATAGAGCTATTATAAATTCTCTAGATCTATCTATTTCTATTATTGTTTCTATAATGCTTTTATAATACCCGTCTTTATGTGTACTACTTTCGTCTGGATGTAGTAATTCTTCTATTATATATTTAAAATCATCAGGAAGAAATTTTCTTACTTTAGATCTAGTATATTTGCTAGATGCATATCTACAAAGCTCTATAAGTCTGTGAATTGTTATTCTATAAAAATCTTCTAAATCTTCTTCTTCCTTTATAAGGATATCTAGCTTTTGTTCTGGATAATAAACTATTGTAGCTAGTTTTTTTCTCTCAGCTTCTGAAACAATATTCCCAAATAACTCCTCTATTTTTCTTTTTATAACTCCTGACCCGTTTTTTAGAACATGTACAAATGGTTCATATTCACCATGTAAATCTGACAAAAAATGTTCTGTCCCTTTTGGTAGACTCAGTATTGCCTCTAAGTTTATTATCTCTGCACTTGCACTCGATATGCTCGGATATTGCTTAGACAGCAACTTTAAATATTTAAGTTGGCTTTCCAACTGTTCATCCGGTATGTTATTTATTTTCATATTAAAATTCCTCCTAATATATTTTTACAAATTTAAATCTAATTTATCCTGTCCACTGTTCTTATATAAATTATAGCATACTCTTTATAGTTTTTTACTGAATTAATGTATATTCTATGCTTATTTATGTCGTATTATTTCTAATATTTTGAAAGTTTTTGTGCAACTTTGTAAAAATAAATTTATATTACATCAAAATTTTACACGTTATAAGAAAAGCTTTCAATTTCAATTAATTTTCTTATAAAAAAAATCCTTTCTTCTTGCAGTATATATGGATTTAATATACAATGTATTTATAAATTTAAAATATTATAAATATTTAGATAAATTAAATCAGCATTCCCTATAATTTTAAATATATAATTAAACATTGTAATTAAACATTATGCATGCGAAATAGCCATAAGCTTAGATCCCCTTCTAATATTCTTATGGCTATTTTGTTATATATATTTAATTTTTATATAGCTCTAGTATATTGTTTTAACCACTCAACTTCATCTTCATTTAAATATGGTGAAATTTTATCAAATACTTCTTTATGATAGTTATTTAACCATACTATTTCTGATTTATCCATATATTCAGGATTTACACCATCTAAGTCGATTGGAGCAAATGTTATAGTTTCAAATTCCATAAATTGATCTAAGCCAACTTTTGGACCTCTTTGGCATATTAATTCGTTTTCGATTCTTATACCGTGGCTTCCTTCTATATATACTCCCGGTTCATTAGTTGTAACCATACCTTCTTCAAGTATACAAGAGTCATTTCTTTCAGGTACTATCTTCCATCTAAATCCATTTGGGCCTTCGTGAACATTCGATACAAATCCAATTCCATGACCTGTACCACATTTATAATCTATTCCTAAATCCCATAGTGGACCTCTTGCTAAAATATCTAAATTTAGCCCTCTGCATCCATATAAGAATTTAGCTTTAGATAGTCTTATCATACCTCTTAAAACAGATGTATAGTGTAGTTTTTGTTCTTCTGTAATATCTCCTAATATGTACGTTCTTGTTATATCAGTTGTCCCTGTATAGTATTGTCCACCAGAATCTACAAGTAACATTCCTTCTTGTTCTAATTCATATTCACTTTCTTTTGTGGCACTATAGTGCATCATAGCAGCATGTTCTTTATATCCTGATATAGTCGGGAAACTTAAATCAAAACAGTCTTTGTCACTTCTTCTAAGTTGTTCTAATTTGTCAGATGCGCTTATTTCTGTTATTTTTATTTTTCCTATATTAGTTTTTAACCAATACATAAATTTAGTCATAGCGACACCATCTTTTATATGGCACTCTCTTATATTTTTAAGCTCAACTTCATTTTTTATTGCTTTAAATATAAATGTAGGATTTGGTGCATCTATTATTGATACATTAGAAGGTATATTTCTGTAAAGTTTGTAATTTACTGTAGTGCCATCTAATAAAACTACTTCATCTTTTTGTATAGTTTTTACAAAATCGTATATTTCAAAGTAATTTCTTACTTCTATTCCTATTTTATTAAATTCAGCTTTTATTTCATCATTTAATTTTTCTTCATCTACAAAATAATATACTTTATCTAAAGTTATAACTGCTGTAGATAAAACAACAGGTGTGTTATTTATATCGTTTCCTCTTATATTTAATAACCATGCTATATCATATAATGAATTTAATATATGCATTGTAGCATTTTGTTTTTTCATTATAGCTCTTACTTTAGTTAATTTATCTTGTATACTTTCACCAGCATATTTTACATCTAATAAAAACGCTTTATCTTTTGACATAGAAGGTCTATCTGCCCATAATTCATCTATCAAATCGTATTCATAAACTATATTTATATTTTTATCGCTATATTCTTTTTCATATCCATAGCCTTCTTTTGCATTTAGTACTCTTCCATCAAATGCTAAAGTATCACCATCTTTTAATACCCTGTTTAAATATTGTTCGACAGTTTCTACTCCTTGTTCTCCCATTTTAAATAATTTTATTGTAGAATCTTTTAATTGCTCTTCTGCTTGGATAAAATATCTTCCATCAGTCCAAAGCCCTGCTTCCTCTAAAGTAACAACAACTGTTCCTGCTGAACCTGTAAAACCAGAAATAAATTGTCTACACTTGAAATAATCTCCTACATATTCACTTTGGTGAAAATCTGCAGAAGGAATTATATATGCAGAGATTCCTTTATTTTTCATAGATTCTCTTAATTTTTGTAATCTTTCAGTTATCATTTTTTCCCTCTTTTCTACTTAAATATTTATTTAATATATTATTCTTCTATATTATACTTCATTTACTTATTTTTCAATTAAAATATTTAATATTAATAGGTCTTTATAGTCTATAATTCAATTCTATATATTACTAAAATTTAATATTACTTTGCTTGAACATCATTTTTTTCTGGAATATAATTTATATATAGAAGTCTTTATTTATTAATATAAACTATTTTATATTAATTTTTAGAGGGGGGATATATTATGGAAACACAAAAAAATAACTTTTTAGGAGATAATACAAAATTAGTGTTGGAGTTTGACTATACAAACTGCTTTGACCTTATACATGAGTGGCTAGCTATTCCCTCTATAATCTCAAAGATATATAAATGCTTTTTTTATATTATGTGCATTCTTTTTATAATAAGCATATTACTAAGGCCAAATCTCCACCATATAATAATTAACTTTGGATTTGCAATAGTATTTTTCTTGGCTTTTATAGGAGGACACCAATTCCTTCACTTAATTGCCGCTTATATTATTGGTTGTAGAAATGTTAAACTAATGGTTTCCAAGGCAAATATATTTTGCTCTTGTGACAAAACTGAGCTCAACTCAAATAAATATATGTTTGTATCAATATTTCCATTTGCAATTACTACATTATTTAGCATAATAATTGCAATAATTTTTCCTGAATATTTGGGAGCAGTTTCTATTTTTAATATATTTCATTTTACAATATCAAACGGCGATATTGGTATAACTAATTACTTTTTAAATAACAAAGATACGTATTTTTATTGTAATCAAGATAAAAATACGGCTTATCTATATAAAAAATCTTAATCTAAAAAACCATCTTAAATATTAAGATGGTTTTTTAATTTTAAATAAATTATATATTATCTTTATATGGATAATTTATAATTATTTTTATGGCACAAACGTGTGCAAAT
>NZ_CABQXJ010000010.1:0-56106 GCF_902468165.1 uncultured Intestinibacter sp. | reverse complement strand
AAGGCGTTTTAAAATTAGCAATGGATTTAGTTCATAATAAATAATAATTAATTCAACAATATATTATAGACATGAAAACTAAGCTAATATCAGTAACAGATAATTAATAAATAAGAAACTTATAATCCTATCTGTTCATATCTATTGAATTTAAAAATTTGATTATTTGTTACTGATAAATATAAAGAATTACCGAATTTATAAAAGTTTAAATTAAAAGGGATTTATGGGAGGAGTAATTTTATGTTTGAAAAATTAGAATCAGCAATAATGGTCATGGGGGAAAAGCTAAACAACAATAAAATATTAATGGTGTTACGTGACTCATTCATGCTTGCATTTCCACTTACAATATTCGGGTCAATAATGTTAGTAATAGCAAACTTCCCTTATTTAGGGAAACTAATAGGAGAAGCTAATTTAGCAGCTTTACAAAATGTATTAGGACCAGCTTCAACAGCAACAATGTCAGTTACAACAATATTCGTAACTTTAGGTATAGGATATTATTTATGCAAAGAATTAGGTGGAGAGCCTATCTATGGTGCAACAGTTGCATTTGTAGCATTCTTATTATTAACACCGTTTGAAGCACCAATAGAAGACACAGGCGAAATGTTATCAAGTGTTTTAGCAATAGATCGTCTTGGTGCAAAAGGTATGTTCATAGGTATGTTTGCAGCATTTGGGGCAGCTTACTTATATTCAGCAATAGTAAATAAAAATTGGACAATCAAAATGCCACCAACAGTACCACCAGCAGTATCAAAATCATTCTCAGCATTAATACCAGCGTGTTTAACATTATCACTTTTCTTAATATTAAGAGCAGTATTCGCACTTACACCATGGGAAAATGCCCACGACTTTGTATATCAAATAATTCAATCACCATTAACTAACTTAGGTAAAGGTATAATACCAACATTAGTAGCAATATTTGCAATTCAAATCTTATGGTTCTTCGGTTTACATGGACAAATCATAGTAAACTCAGTTATGGACCCAATCTGGAATACATTAACTTTAGAAAACTTCAATGCATTTAGTGCAGGAGAACAATTAACAAACGTAGTAACAAAACAATTCATGGAAACTTTCACAGTAAGTTTAGGTGGAACAGGTATGACTTTAATTGTAGTAATTTCAATGCTTGCATTTATGAAGAGTAAACAGCTAAAAGAAGTTGGTAAATTAGCAGCTCCAGCAGCGATATTCAACGTAAACGAACCTGTTATATTCGGTTTACCAATAGTTTTAAACCCAATGATATTAATACCTTGGGTGTTAGCACCAATGATATCAACAGGAGTTGCTTATCTTTCAATGTCTACAGGATTAGTTCCAATGACTACAGGGGTGTCAGTTCCTTGGACAGTACCAGTATTATTAAGTGGATTCTTAGCAACTAACTCTATAAGAGGATCTATATTACAGTTAGTACAAATGGCAATAGTATTTGTAGTTTGGTTCCCATTCTTAAAAGCATTAGATAAGAGAAATTATCAAGAAGAGCAAGATTTAGATAGCTTAAAAGGCACTGGATTAGAAGAAGAGGCCAAGTAGTACATAATGAGTAAATTTTAAAAGTTATTTATATAATTCGCAGCCTATTAATTGCAAGTATAGGCTGCGATAAGGTCAACGTAAAAAGGGATAATAAAGTAAATAAAAGATAGAAAAAGGGAGAGAAAAAATGACAGTAGAATATAAATTTCCAGAAGGATTTTGGTGGGGAACAGCAACATCAGGACCACAATCAGAAGGTGCAGGAGATGTAGATGGTAAAAAAATGAGTATATGGGACTATTGGTATAAAGAAGAGCCAGAGAGATTCTTCGATAATGTAGGACCACAAGATACATCTACATTTTATGTTAATTATAAAGATGACATAAAATTATTAAAAGAAACTGGACATAATTCATTCAGAACTTCTATTCAATGGTCGAGATTAATACCAGATGGTGTGGGAGAAGTTAATCCAAAGGCGGTAGAGTTTTATAACAATGTAATAGATGAGCTTATAGCAAGTGATGTATTACCAATAATAAATTTATTCCACTTTGATATGCCGCTGTGTATGCAAGAAAAAGGTGGTTGGGAAAGCAGAGAAGTAGTAGAGGCTTATGCACAATTTGCAAAAAAATGCTTTGAATTATTCGGAGACAGAGTTAAACATTGGATGACGTTTAATGAACCTATTGTCCCTGTTGAAGGTGGATATCTTTATAACTTCCACTACCCAAAAGTACAAGACGGAAAAAGAGCAGCACAAGTTGCCTTCCATACAATGCTTGCAAATGCAAAAGCAATAAAAGAATATAAAGAATTAGGACAAGATGGTCAAATAGGTATAGTTCTTAATTTAACACCATCTTACCCAAGAAGTACAGAGAATGAAGAAGATGTAAAAGCTGCACATATAGCAGATTTATTCTTCAATAGAAGTTTCTTAGATTCGGCAGTATTAGGAGAAGTTCCATCAGAATTAGTAGAATTACTAAAACAATATAATGTATTGCCTGTTTATGAAGATGGGGATGTAGAACTTATTAAAAATAATACAGTTCAATATTTAGGAGTAAATTACTATCAACCAAGAAGAATAAAAGCAAAAGAAAGTGAATATAAAGAAGACGTATTTATGCCAGATATGTTCTTTGATAATTATGAAATGCCAGGACGTAAGATGAATCCATATAGAGGATGGGAAATTTACGAAAAAGGTATATACGATATATGCATAAATATAAGAGATAACTACAACAACATACCTTTCTATATATCTGAAAACGGAATGGGTGTAGAAGGTGAAGAAAAATACATAAATGCTGAAGGTGTAGTTGAGGATGACTACAGAATAGAATTTGTAAAAAATCATCTAAGATGGTTACACAAAGGAATAGCAGAAGGTGCTAATTGTAAAGGATATCATTTATGGACATTTATCGACTGTTGGTCTTGGACAAATGCATATAAAAATAGATATGGACTAATAGCACTAGATTTAGAAACACAAAAAAGAACTATAAAGAAAAGTGGTAGATGGTTTAAAGAGGTAGCTGATAATAATGGATTCTAAAAATGTTATATGTTTTGACATTGGGGGAACTTTTGTCAAATATGGAGTATTAGACTATGAGGGGAATATATTAACGAAGGATTCTTTTAAAAGTAATGCAGATAATGGACAAGAAATCTTAGATAATATGTGCGAAGTAGTTAAAAAATATATAAAGTTATACAAAATCGAGGGAATATCTATAAGTTCACCAGGATTTGTGGATGTTGAAAATGGCATAATTACAGCAGGTACAATAATAGATGGGTTTATCGGACTGAATATGAAAAAATATTTTGGAGATAAATTTGGCTTACCAATTGCGATAGATAATGATGCTAATTGTGCCACAATAGCCGAACACAAACTAGGTAATGGAAAAGGATGCAAAAACTTAGTCTGCGTAACGATTGGTACTGGGATAGGTGGTGGAATAATCATAAATAATGATATTTACCATGGAAGTAAATTTATGGCTGGCGAGTTCGGATTTATGTTTATAAATGGGACAAAAAGAGAAAATCCAGATCATTATATTTATAGCAATTATGCATCTACTAGAGCTTTAGTAGAAAAAGCAAATAAAAGACTACATGAAGAAGTAGATGGAAAAGAAATATTTGAAAGAGCTAAATCGGGAGATATTGATTGTAAAGAAATATTAGATGAATTCTTTGATGATTTATCTTTAGGAATATACAACTTAGCTTATATTTTAAATCCAGATAAAATTCTTTTAGGAGGAGCAATCTCTCAACAAGAATGTTTGATAGATGAGATAAAAGAAAGAATGGATAGATTTGAATATAGCTTTTCAAAAAGTGTAAATGAATATGTTGATATAGACAGATGTAAGTTTTTAAATGATGCGGGACTTGTAGGGTGTCTATGCAACTTTAAAAATAAGTATTAAATAATTAGGGGGAAATAAAATGCAAGCTCAAGCAATCTTTGATATATCATTTCAAATAATATGTAGTAGTGGAGAAGCTCGTAGCATGGCTATGGAAGCAATATCACTAGCTAAAGAAGGGAAAATAGAAGAAGCAAGAAATATGTTAGCAGATGCTAGAACAGAAATAAATAAAGCTCACAAGCATCAAACAAATTTAATAACTTCAGAAGCAAATGGGGAAAAAAATGAAGTTTCTGTATTATTAATACATTCTCAAGACCATCTAATGAACGGAATGACAGTTCTTGATATGGCAGGGGAATTTATAGATTTATATGAAAGAATAAAATAATAATTTATATCTGAACCTTTCATACAGAAAAACTGTCTGAAAGGTTCGTACTATTTAAGGGGGAAATCAAATGTCAATTTTAAAAATGAAACCGTATTATAGCAAAAAAATCTGGGGATACGAAAAATGGAATTTATCAACTCACAGAGCAGGTTCTTCAATAATTGAAGAAAGTGGCCAATCATTAGCAGACTATAGAAAATCACAACTTCCAATATTGATAAAAATTATAAAATCAGAACAATCTCTATCAGTACAAGTGCATCCGGGAGACGAATTTGCAAGAAAATATGAAAATGATAATGGGAAAACAGAGTGTTGGTACATACTTGAGGCAGATGAAGATGCAAAGTTAGTTTGCGGTATTAAAAAAGGTCTTAATAAAGAAAAATTAGATAAAATTATAAAAGAAAATAAACTAGAAGAAAATCTTGAATTTATAAGTGTAAAACCTGGCGACATGATATACATTCCATCGGGAACAGTACATGCAATCGGTGCAGGAATAAAATTAATTGAAGTTCAACAAAGTAGCGATGTAACATATAGATTATATGATTGGGGAAGAAAGAGAGAGCTACATATACAAAAATCATTAGAAGTTATAAATTATGAAGGTGATAATGGCTATGGCAAGATGGAAAACTTTGAAATTTTAGAAACTCCATATTTTAAAGTTGAAAAAATAATCGTAAATACATCGATGCGAGGTAAAACCAATAATAAATTTTGCTCATTTACCATTATACGCGGAAATGGATATGTGATAACTTGTGATAAAAGAATAGAATTAAATCCAGAAGATACTATTTATATAGAAGAAAATACATCTTATGAAATTATAGGAGATTTAGAATTAATAAAAGCATAAAGAATTAATAGAACAAAAAATTTGATAAACTAAAAAAATAATCCTACAATTTAATTAAATTAGATAAATAAAATTTTAAAAGAGAAGTATAAAATTTTAATATAAATTTAATTGGGGGGATTATATTGAAAATTACAGTTATACATGGGCAATCTCATAAAGGTGTTACTTATACAATGACTAAAAATGTATTAGATTTTTTAGTAGGTAAAGAGGATGAGGTATATGAATTTTTTTTACCTAAAGATGGACCAGAATTTTGTATTGGGTGCAATATGTGTTTTCTTAAAGGGGAAGAGTTTTGCCCAGGGGCAGAAAAAGTACAACCGATAATAAAATCTGTGGAAGAATCAGATATAATAATCTTAGATAGTCCAAATTATGTTATGGAGATGAGCGGAAATCTAAAAAATTTAATGGATCATTTTGCATACAGATGGATTACTCATAGACCATATGGCAAGATGTTTACAAAGGTAGGTCTTACTATAAGTTCATCAGCAGGTGCACCAGCAAATAATACTGTAAAATCTATGGCAAAACAACTTAAATGGATGGGAATTCCCAAAGTATATAAATTTCCTTTCATAAGCAATGCATTAAATATTTCGACGATATCATCTAAAAAAGAGGCTGAGCTAAAACAAAAGTCAGAAAAAATCGCATTAAAAGTAAAGAAAAGAGCGAATAAACCAAAAGCTAGTTTAAAGGGGAAAATTATGTTTTATATATTTAGAAAAATGCAAGCATCACCAAGTGCAAGTTGGAATCCTAAAGATAGGGATTGGTGGATTGAGCAAGGTTGGATAAAAAATGTACGTCCATGGAAATAATATAATAAAAATAGTATAAATTTGTTGACTTGGAGTTAACTCTAAGTATTACAATTTTATTAGTATAAAAATCAAACTTAATTCTTATTTTAATCTAATAGAATTTAATTCTAACAAATATAACAATGCTATATTTAAAGTATAATAAGAAGGGGTAACATGTCAAAATCAAAAGTTTATTTCACTAAAGAAATAACACCAAAATCATTAATCAAGATCTATGAAGCATTAAATACTGAATTAAAAGGAAAAGTAGCTGTAAAAATATCAACTGGGGAAGCTGGAGGACACAATTTCTTAGATTCAAATTTAATCAAAGATTTAGTATCAAAATTAAATGGAACAATAGTAGAGTGCAACACTGCATATATCTGTTGATTGTGATTGTAATGCAAATCCAGCAGAACCAGAAATGGACGATATAGGAATATTTGCGTCACTTGATCCAGTTGCAGTTGACCAAGCTTGTGTAGATGCTGTAGTTAATTCATCTGATAAAGGAAAAGCATCTTTAATAGAAAGAATGGAATCTAGAAATGGATATCTTACACTAGAAGCAGCATCTAAATTAGGACTTGGAAGCAGAGAATATGAATTAATAGAAATAAATTAAAAATGGAAAAAATAAACATTAAAAATTTGTATATAAAAAATATCACAGGACATAATATTAGTGTAAAGCAAATACAGATGCAGGAGGTGAAATGTGATGAAAACACGTAGTAACCACAGCATCCATACTAAGGATGCTCCGCCAGAAGCCATAAGCGAGGATGGACCAAAAGACAGGTAAGGTCGGGTGCAGTCTATCAATTGTAACCGACGGTAATTGTTTTACATCTTGAGAATCTACTTATATTTGTACTTAATTGTATGAACTTAAGTAGATTCTTTTGTTTTGCAAAAAATAATTTAAGATTAATTTAAAAGAAAAGTTTTAAATATTAAGCTATAATAGGAATAAAAATGCTTTTTATTTAATTAATAAATAATAGAAGCAAAAGATAAAAGATTAATCTAATGGGGGGAGGTTATGGATAATTTAATACTAGTAAAACCAACAATCGACTTAAAAGAAAAGGCATTAGAGTATAAAAAAGAGCATTTTGATAATGGGGAAGAAATAATAAATGGAAGTGCATTATTAGATAAACTTGATTATGAAGATTGGATAAAACATATCGAAAAAAGTTCTAATCCAGAGACTGTAGATGAAAATTGGGTAGAGGCAAGTACATTTTTCGTTATAAGAGAAACTGACCAAAGAATTATAGGTATGGTAGATATACGACACCACATCAACAAATTTTTAGCTCTTTTCGGAGGTCATATAGGATATAGCGTTAGACCATCAGAAAGAAAAAAAGGATATGGAACAAAAATATTAGAAATGGCACTTAAATATGCAAAAACGATAAACATTCAAAGAGTTATGTTAGCTTGTTATAAGGAGAATGAAGGCTCGAGAAAGATTATTGTAAAATGTGGAGGAAAGCTAGCAGGAGAATATACTTATATAGATAATAAGATAATACAAATTTACTGGATCGACAATTAAAAAAATTAAAGAAAAGAATTGTACTGAATAAAATCCGTGATAAAATAGAGTATTGATAATAGTAAAAATAATTTTTGGGAGAAATATATGACAAAAAAGAAATCTTATTTAAAGAAGATTGTAATTTGTTTATTGACATTGATATTAGTATGTTCGGCTGGATTTTATATCTATGCATCAGATTATTATCATGCAAAAGACTACGAAGTTTCAAATGTTGATATTAAACAACAAGACAATTATACAGTATATGGAGATACCAATAGCAAAACAGGATTTATATTTTATCCTGGAGGGAAGGTAGAGGCAAAATCATACGAGCCAATACTTACAAGTCTTTCAGAAAAAGGTATTTGTGTAGTACTTGTGGAGATGCCATTTAACTTAGCAGTTCTTAATTCTAATGCGGCGGATAAAGTGATGTCTAAATTTAATAACATCGAAAACTGGTACATTGGAGGACATTCACTAGGAGGTGCAATGGCGGCATCATATGCAGCTAAACATCAAGATAACTTAAAAAGCGTTGTTTTATTAGCAGCTTATCCAACAAAGGAACTAGATATTCCTGTTTTATCAATTTACGGAAGTGAAGATGGAGTTTTAAATAGAGAAAAATATAAAGATTCTATAGGAATGGCAAAAAATCTTTCAGAAATTATAATAGACGGTGGAAATCACGCTCAATTCGGAAACTATGGAGAGCAATCAGGCGATAATAAATCAAAGATTTCTAGTGAAAAACAATGGAATCAAACTACAAATGAAATACTAAACTTTATAAAATAACATTAACCCCTTATTTTAAATAAAAATAAGGGGCTTTTTAGTTTAGAATATAAAACAATCTTTTTGGAAAATACTAAAAGAAAAAACAAAGGGAGGGTTTTATGGAACTATTATATGCAATTATAGCGATGCTTTTGGCAATAACCATATCGGATATATTATATGAAATACTCGAAAAAGTACCGTTGATTTTTATTCAGATATTTATGGGATGTATTATTTCTTTTCTACCATTTTTTAAAGAATTTGAGCTAGAACCTGAACTGTTTATGATAATCGTCATAAAACCGCTTATATTCAGTGAGGCGCAACATGTATCTAAGGATGAGCTAAAAAAACATAAAAATGAAATATTTTCTTTATCATTTACACTAGTGATTATAACGATTTTAGTTACTGGAGTATTTATGAAGATTATAATTCACTCAATTCCACTGACAATTATATTTATACTAGCAGCTATGACTATCCCAACAAACGTAAACTTTGTAAAATCAATAAGTTCTAGATTTAAATTTCCAAAAGGTATACTAGCAATATTGGAAGGAGAGTCGTTGTTTAATGATTCTATCGCAATAGTAATGTTTGATTTTGTACTTGCAGCTAGCCTAACAGGAAAGTTTTCGCTTAGTGAGTATGTATCAGAATTTTTATTTATAATAATTGGAGGAATAGTAGTCGGTTTTGTGTTAGGAGTTATTATAGTTCAACTTAGAATTTATATAACTAGAAAAGATTTTGAAAATCCACCAATGATGGTTATCATACAGTTGATAACACCGTTTATTGTATATATTATTGCAGAAGATTATGCTCATGTTTCTGGGATATTAGCAGTAATTGTAGCTGGAATGGTACATATAGTAGAACAACATTTATTAAATCTCAAATCTACCAAGTTACAAGTTATATCAAATATTACATGGGATGTGGTTGAATATGTTTTAGAGGGATTAGTAAGTATAATCCTAGGAATATCAATCCCATCAATCATCAAAGGGATAATGAAAGAAAATAAATCTATGTTTTGGGAGTTAATCTTAATAGCAATATTACTTTATTTTATCGTAATAGGTCTTAGATATGTATGGATTATGATTAATCCTAAAACATTTAAGTTGGAAAAAGAAAACATAAGTAAACACTTATACAGAAGTATTTTTGCTCTTAGTGGAGTTCATGGGACAATAACTTTGGCGACAGCATTATCAATACCTGACAAAATTCCAGAAGATGTTTTATCAAAAAACGATTTAATATTTATAGCAACAATAGTAATTCTAATAAGTTTAATTGTGCCAGCAATATTTTTCCCTTTAGTTTTAAATAAAAAAGAAGAAGATAAAAGTAAATATGATTTTGAAAGTGCGCGACTTAATATAATAACTTATACAATTTCACAATTAGAATTGCTTATGAATGACACCAATTACAAAAGCCTTGGAGTTGTACTTAGAACATTGAGAGGGCAAATGAGCATACTAAAAGAAGAAAGCTCACCTAGACCAGAAAAAAATAAAATACAAGAAATATTTAATTTCACTACAGAAATGGAGATTAATATTGTCGATGAGATAGTGCGAGAAGGAAAAGTATCAAAAGAAGTCGGCGAATTTTATAAATTATATAGTAAATACAACAGGAAAAGATTGAGCTCATTTATTGCAGAGATTAAGATATGGCTTATTAAAAAGAAATTAAAAAGATTATACAAAAAAAGTAACTATAACTCTACAGAGTACTTTAATGAGTTTATGAAACAATTTGATTTTATTAAAGAAACTGTCTGTGAGAGAATATTACAATATTTAAATAAAAATATAAACAACGAAGAATATTATGATATGTCGTTTATGATAGAGTACTATGAAAGAAAAATGGGAAAAGACAACCATAACTACGATTTTAAAGGCGATTATAAAGAAATAAGAACTTACTACTCAAAAGCATTTTCGATAGAACTTACGCTTATTCAAGATTATCTAGAAGGAAATATGATTTCTGCAAAAGTTGCAAGTGAATTGAGAGAACAAGTTTCTTATGATGAAATGATTTATATAAATAAATAGATTATAAATAATTGGAAATATGTTAGAATGTATAAAAATTAAATTTTTTAATTAAAACACAATAATATACAGACATAATATAGGGGGAATATTTACAATGCAGATTAAAAAGACAATATGTCCATATGACTGTCCAACGTCGTGTGGCTTAATTGTAGAAACAGATGGCAAAAAGATAATAAATGTTAAGGGAGATAAAAATCATCCAGCGACACAAGGTGTAATTTGTAGAAAGATGAGAAATTATGAAGAATCTATTCATTCAAATGATAGAATCCTAACGCCGTTAAAAAGAACCGGAAAAAAGGGACAAGGCGAGTTTAAAGAAATAACATGGGAAGAAGCATTAACAGAAATAACTAACAAGTGGAAAGAAATCATAGATAAAGATGGACCAAGTGCAATTTTACCAGTTTATTATTCTGGAGTTATGAGTGTAATTCATAGAAATTGTGGAGATGCATTATTTAATAAAATGGGTGCATGTTCTCTGATAAAAACATTATGTTCATCAGCAAAAGTGGCGGGATATAACTCTGTTATGGGTAATACTGGTGCATTAGATCCAAGAGAATTAAAAGATAGTGACTACTATATAGTTTGGGGAAGCAACATGAAGGCAACGCGTATTCAAGCATTGCCAGACATTATTAATGCGAGAAAATTAGGCAAAAAGGTCGTTCTTATAGAAACTTATTCAAAACCAATGCAAGGCTACTGCGACCAAGTCATATTAATAAAACCGGGGACAGATGGGGCATTGGCACTTTCTATGATGAACGTCATGGTTAAGGAAAATCTACAAGATGAACAATTTTTATTGGAAAAAGCAGAAGGATACGAAGAATTTAAAGAAACATTAAAACAATATACACCAGAGTGGGCAGAGGGTATAACTGGTATTCCAAAGGATATAATTATAAATTTAGCAAGAGAATATGCAAGTGCAAAATCACCAGCCATTATTCTTGGAAGTGGAAACTCTAGATATACAAATGGGGGAATGACAGTTAGACTTATAACAATATTATCAATCTTTACAGGAGCTATAAAATATCCTGGTGGAGGTATATGTGGGACATCACCGACATCTTCATCATATATAGATACAGATATAGTTGCTCGCCCAGATTTTAGAGAAAATAATGCGAGGATGGTAAATCTAAATCAAGTTTCATCAGCCTTAGTAGACGAAAAAAATCCAATAAAAAGTGTATTTGTATATGCATCAAATCCAGTAGGATCTATCAGTAATCAAAATAAAATGATTAGAGGACTTATGAGAGATGATTTATTTACAGTAGTACATGAAAGGTTTATAACTGATACAGCAAAATATGCAGATATAATATTACCAGCTACTTTTTCTGTTGAACAAGATGATGTATATACTTCTTATGGATATTGTACTGTAGCAACTGCAAAGAAGATTATACAACCGCCGTCTCAGTGCAAAAGTAACTGGGAAACTTTCAGTTTACTTGCAAAATACATGGGTTATAAAGACGATTATTTTTATAAAACAGAAAGAGAAATTTTTGATGAATTAATTCAAAAATCATTAGAAAAAGTAGACGACTTAGATAAGACTCAAAAAGATATTTTAAGAAGCGGAGGAGCAGTTTCAACTCCATTTGAAAACCGTTTAGATATAAAAAATAAATCAAGCAAAATAAAAATTATAAATGACGAAATGGAAGAAAGAATTCCACGATATATAGAAAATATAGGACAGGAATATCCACTAAATTTAGTCGCTGTTCCAAGCTGTGAAACATTAAACTCTATATTTTTAGAAAAAGATAAAGTGATAAAACAAAGGGGAAAAATAAAAGTTAAGATAAATTCTAAAAATGCACTAGAGAGAAATATACAAGATGGGGATGAAATAATTTGTTTCAATAATCTAGGTGAAGTTGGATTCATTGCAGAAATAACTGATACAGTAGCGATAAATACTGTCATAGCAGAAGGTGTGTATAATATGGATTTTGCGATAAATGGCAAATTAGTAAATGCACTTCATGATGATAGATTATCAGATATTGGAGAAGCTACAACATTAAATTCAAACACTGTAGAAATAAAAAAGTCAGAAAAACTAGTATATCAATAAAAAATGCATTAAAATAATTAGAGAGAATAACAAAATAAAAAATTAACTAGAAGGGGAAATATTATGTATAGTATAGGCGTAGATGTTGGAGGAACAGGAATAAAAATAGGAGTAGTAAACGAACTAGGCGATATTCTTTATAGAAGTACATGTGAGACAGATGTAAAAGGTGGATTTAATAAAATTATTGCAGACATTAAATTTGCAATTGAAAATATAATAAACGAAAATCATATAGAACATGGGCAAATTAAATCTATAGGATTTGGAATACCTGGTTATATAGACAGACATGGTAAGGCGAATTGTGTAAATTTAAATTGGAAAAAAGTCGACTTTATACAACAATTAAAAGAAAGTTTTCCACAATTTGATGTTTTTGCTGACAATGATGCTACTGTTGCAGGTCTAGCAGAAAGTAAGTTTGGAAGTACAAAAGATACAGACACATCAGTTGTTCTTACGTTGGGAACTGGAGTAGGTGGAGCAATTATTATAAATGGAAGACCGTTTAGTGGTGTTCATGGTGTTGGTTCTGAAATAGGGCATATGATTATTGGAGATGGATGGTATAAATGCAACTGTGGAAATGAAGGTTGCTTTGAAAGTTACTGCTCAGCTACAGCAATTATAAAATATGCTCAAAAACTTCTGGAAGAAGGATATAAAAGTTCAATACTAGCTATGTGTGAAAATAATTTATCTAATATAAATGCAAAGATGATTTTTGATGCATATGCACAAAATGACGAAGTAGCAATATTAGTTATAAATAGATTCAAAAGCTATCTAGCTAAAGGAATAGCAAATATAGTAAATACTCTAGATCCAGGAATAATCGCAATAGGTGGAGGCGTATCTAAATCAGAAGATATTATCTTAGATGGATTAAAAGAGATGGTAAGGGGGCATCTTGTTTATAAAGAAGAGGAGTTTGCAGATATTGTAATAGCTACTTTAGGCAATGATGCTGGAATAATTGGAGCTGCAATATTAGGGCAATAAAATAAAAATAAGTCCGAGTTATTTTATAATTTCTCGGACTTACTTTATATTAAAATAAAATTTTCTATCTAAATCCAAAGAATCCATAGTTAAATCTATTAAAATTTCTTCAATTGCAGTTAGAGTAGCAACTATGAAAATCATAAATAAATTTAAACCCATAGTAGGTACGAATCTAAATAAAATAACAAAAATCATAATCATATCAGGTATACTATCCAATTTTGCCCCAAGTTTACTTGTTGCATTAAATTTTCGGGCGATAAACCCATCTAATACATCTAAAATTCCGCAAATTATATAAATAAATATAAATAATAATTTTTTAGGATTTAAATAAATTAAAAATAGGGAAAAAAATATTCTAAATGATGAGAGAATATTAGGGATAAATTTCATGAAATCACATCTTTCTAAAATTAAATTATATCTATAAGTATAGCAATACCAACCGTTTTATTCATTTATTATAAAAAATAAAAATAAATTAGGAAAAAGTGATTGACAGATTAAGACAGACTTACTATAATTTAAATCAAGATAATGATAATTAATATCAAATATAAATAATTCACAATAAAGATTAATAATCAAAGGAAGGTGGAAATTTAAAATGAGTAAAATAGCAGTAGTATATTGGAGTGGAACAGGAAACACAGAAGCAATGGCTAATTTAATAGCTGATGGTATAAAAGAAGCAGGCGCTGAAGTTGAAGTAGCTACAAGTGATTGCTTTGGAATAGATGATGTAGATAATTATGAAAAAATAGTATTAGGTTGCCCATCAATGGGAGATGAAGAATTAGAGGATTCAGAATTTGAACCAATGTATTCATCAATAAAACCAAAATTAAATGGTAAAAAAGTAGCATTATTCGGATCTTATGGATGGGGAGAATGTGACTGGATGAGAGATTGGGAAGCTGATGCTAAAGCGGCTGGTGCAGTTTTAATGTCAGAAGAAGGATTAACAGTTAATGAAACACCAGAAGGAGACGCTTGTGACGAGTGTAAAGCTTATGGTAAAAAAATAGCACAAGCATAATAAAAATATAAAACCCTAAATATATTCAAAAAAGAGAGTAGATGTAAGAATAGAAATATTTTTAATACATATAGTATTTTATAAATACTACTAATATATGTTTAATATGTAAATATAGTTTATATTGTTTTAAAACCGAAAAATAAAATTTAAAAAGTTAAAAATAAAAATTAAAAATAAAAGTTAAAAAATAAAAAAGTAAATAAAAGTGTTCAAAAAATAAAACTTTAGAGAGATTTAAGCCATATCGAGGGAGGATAAAAAATAGGCAACTATTTTTTAAACCTCCCTTTTCCTCTTTAAAATGTTTTTATTGACATATATTTACAATAATACTACCATCAAATTATAAATAAAAATATATGTCTTCGGGGCAGGGTGAAATTCCCTACCGGCGGTAAAGCCCGCGAACTATTTTTATAGTTGATTTGGTGAAATTCCAAAGCCGACAGTAAAGTCTGGATGAGAGAAGAATGTTTTAGAATTTAGGTAATATGTAGCTCGGAGATATTTTCTTCGAGCTTTTTTAATCCGAAGATATAAGAAATTTGGAGGCATAGTAAATGACGAAGTATTATATTGGATTTGATTGTGGAACTCAAAGTACAAAGACAGCTTTGTATAGGGATGATATGGTTTGTATGGCAAAAACACAAATAGCAACTAATTTAAAATGTCCAAAACCAGAGTGGCTTGAAATGGATGTCGATGATTATTTAGATGGTGTAATTGAAGGTATAAAATACTGTATTGAAGCTAGTGGTATAGATCCCAAAGACATAAGAGCTATTTGTGGAGATGGTGTAATCTGTGGGATTGTAGGTGTAGATAAAAATTTAAACCCTATAACTCCATACATAAATTATCTAGATTCTAGAACAAAAGAAGATGCAAAATGGTTAAATGAAAATGTAGAAAATATATGGGCAAGTGAAAGTGGAAATGCGTATGTAGATTCGTTTTATCCACCATTATTTGCGCGTTGGTTTTTAAAAAATATAGAAGGGTTCAGAGAAAATGGTGCAAAACTTTTGAATAATGGACCTTATGTTTTGGCAAAATTAGCAGGATTAAAAGCTGATGATGCATTTATAGATTGGGCGACTATTTCGGGATGGGCGCTTGGTTATGATGTTATAAATAAAAAATGGTCAGAAAAGCAAATGAAACTTTTAGATATACCTATGAGGATGTTGCCTAAAATAGTTAAGCCATGGGATATTGTAGGGAATCTATGTGATGAAATGGCAGAAAAATTGGGATTACCATCTGGAATACCTATCGTAGCAGGTGCAGGTGATACAATGCAATCTAATATCGCTTGCGGAATAATAAATCCAAACATGGCATCTGATGTAGCAGGGACTTGTTCAATGTTTACTGTAACAACAGATCAAATAAATGAAAAATTGAGCACAAAAGACTCTGGTCTAATTTTCTGTAGTGGAACATTGCCAGATACTTATTTTTACTGGGGATACATAAGAACTGGCGGGTTATCGCTTAGATGGTTTAGAGATAATATTTGTGATAAGGTTGGTGAATCTTCTTATTATGATGAACTACAACAAAAGGCTGAAAAAGTTAAGCCAGGATGTGAAGGTGTATTATTTCTTCCTTATCTACAAGGTGGTTCTGTAGGAATAGAAAATGCAAGTGGAGCGTTTTTAAATTTGACAACAAATACGGACCAAGGAATTATGTGGCGTGCTGTGCTTGAGGCGATAGGTTATGATTATATTTATGTTGCAGACATGTATAGAAATGCAGGGTGTAATTTAGATAGAATTGTTGTGACAGAAGGAGGCAGCAAAAGTTCTTTATGGAATCAAATTAAGGCCGACATGCTAGGAAGTGAAGTAGTAACATTAGAAAATGTCGAAGGTGCAGTACTTTCGGATGCAATACTTGCCGCTTATGCAGTAGGTGACATACACGATTTGAAAAAAGCACTTTTAGATGTAGTTAAAGTTAAAAAAGTTTATACTCCAAATAAAGAAAATACTAAATTTTATAGAGAGATGTTTAAAATTCAACAACAAATAATAAGAAATGATATGAAAAGTGTATTTAATCAACTAGAAAAAATGAGAAGTTTATAAATAGATTTAAAAGGAGCCCTATATATTTTATATATAGGGGGTTATTGTTTGTGGAAAAAATTAGAATTAAATTCGTTGACACATATTCAACACAGTGCTACTATCATAGTGTAAAAATTAAAACAGGGAATTAGGGGGCAAAATGAGGGTATCAAAAGATCCAGAAATAAGAAAACAGGAAATTATAGATGTAGCTATGCAAGTTTTTGCAGAAAAGGGATACGAGACAACAACAATGAAGGATATAGCAAAGGCAGCTGATGTGGTACCTGGTTTGTGCTATCACTATTTTAAAAATAAGCATGAATTATATGAAACAGCAGTAACCCAATATGCTAAAGAATGTAGCGAGCCATTTTTGATTTTATTTAGTAAAATAGATTTATCTTTAGATGAGATAATAAAAAAATTAAAAAGGGTTATGATACAAGGAGAAGAAAATTACAAGTATAAAAAGTTCTTTGATAAGACAGATAATGAAATTTTCCACAAACAACTAGAATTTTACATGTCAAAAGAAATAGAAAGACCTATGAAAAAGTATATTCAACATAAAGTAGATAAGGGAGAACTTCAAGTAGAAGATGTTAATTTATTTACAAAATTTTTTATAGGTGGTCAAATGGCTGTTATAAATTGTAATGAAGAAGAATTTAATGATAAGATAGAATTTTTATCAAACATAATTAATGCTTTTAAAAAATAAATTTAAAAATATATAACTAAAAGAGTAGTCTATACAGGCTGCTTATTTTTTTGTAAAAAATATTAAATAATGGTTGACAACTATGCTTGTCATATCATATTATTAATTATGACAAGAATAATTGTCATAATGACAAAAATAATAGTCAGGAGGGGTTATATGCCATTATATAATCGTTTAAAAGAATATAGAGCAAAGATAAAAGTAAACCAAACAGAAATGGGAAATTTAGTCGGAGTATCGAGACAAACAATTAGTCAAATTGAGCGTGGTGATTATTCACCATCAGTAACACTAGCACTTAAGATTGCGAAAGTCTTAAATGTAAGTGTAGAAGATATTTTCAGTTATGAGGAGGAAAAATAAATGAATAATAATCGTGTAGAAGAAATTAAAAAAGAAGATAAGAAGGCTTTTAAAAGTTTTATCATTGTAATGATTATATCAGCGATGGGAGGAGCTATAATAGGTGGAGGCTCTATATATTTACAAAAACATATTGGAGATGAGTTATCAGATTTTCTTCTAAATATACTTATGACAATTACACCTTATGCAAGTTTAGTGTTATCTATATTAGTAACAATAGTGAGTGTTATTGTTTATAATAGCTCAAGAAAAAAATTAAAATTATGGAATCAATCAGATGAACAAGATGAAATTATAGATAATATAGAAGTAAAATTATCATACGTATTATTATTTGCGTCAGTAAATTTAATAATTGGATTCTTCTTCTTTGGAGCTGGAATGGGATTATTATCTGAAGACTCATATGCAAAAGTAATTTCATTTTTCATTGGGTTCGTAGTATGTATATTATCAACTATATTAATTCAAAATAAGGTTGTTAACTTAGAAAAAGAAATAAATCCATTTTTAAATGGTAGTGTATATGATTTTAAATTTAGCAAAAAATGGATTGATAGCTGTGATGAGGCAATAAAATTAAATATATACAAAAGTTCTTTTAAAGCCCATAAATCAGTTACTAATACATGCTTAATACTTTGGATAATATGTGTAATTGGATATGATTTCTTTGATTTTGGAATTATGCCACTAGTAATGGTTACAATTATATGGTTAGTTCAAACAGTTTCTTATTGTAGAGAATCAATTAAATGTTCAAAAAATAATCTTTAGGAAGTAGAGGATCATCACTTATATATAATTTCGGTGTAATAAGTATTTCTTATTGTATATGTTTTGGAATGAAGGCTGGCATAATTATAGGAATGACAATAAAGAAAAGCAAGGCGTATAAATAAATTATAGAAAAGTAGGTTAACTAAACCTACTTTTTTTATGAGCGAAAATTATCTTTATATGTAAATATTTACAAAAATAAGTTGAAATAATACGATAATGATAATTGTTATTGAATAATAATTAAAATATATTAACAATTAAAATCAATATGATGAAGAGTAAGTAAGTTAAATCTAAGTAAATAAAAAACAATAAAGTGAATAGGGGGAAATTATGAAAGAAAACAAACTTATGATACAAGATTTAATTTCAATAGGAGTGTTTACTGCTATTTATTTTGTACTTGTTACAATTGCTACTTTTGCAACAAGTGCTATTATACCAGGATTATCGTATGTATTGATACCAGCTTTAATATCTGGTTGTGTATATATGTTATTAGTAGTCAAAATTCAAAAATTTGGAGCCATAACAATTATGGGATTAGTAATGTCGATATTTTTCTTTTCATCAGGGCATTTCATATTATCATTTGTAACAAATATAGTTTTTGCAATAATTGCTGATTTAATAGGATATATAAGTAAATATAAAAATAAAGCTATGATTTTGCTAAGTTATATTGTATTTTCTTATGGATTAATGGGTCCTGTACTACCAATGTGGTTTTTAAAAGATCAATATGTATCAAATCTTGTGGCAAGAGGAAAAGATGCAGTATATATTGAGCGTTTATTTGAATACATATTACAAAATTATGTTTATTAATTATATCGAACTTAATGTTATTTTTACATGTAAATGAAATTACAGAAGCAATTATAACATTTTTATTATTAGTACCATTTTTCTTATCAGGGAAAATAAAAAGTGGTATAAAGTTAGCGATAATGTATTATGGATTTTTAATGATTGATTATTTTTGTATTCCACTATTAAATGACCGTATAGCAATTTTAGTTTCTATGGTTGTAGTTTCACTACGTATGATACTACCTTGTATTATAGCTGGAACATATGCATTTATGACGACTACGGTGAGCGAATTTATATGTGCATTAAGAAAAATTCATGTACCTGAATGTATGATTATACCATGCATGGTAATTATTCGTTTCTTCCCAACAATAAAAGAAGACTATAGTCAAATAAGAAATGCGATGGCTTTTAGAGGTATAGGGGTAGGAAAATTTAGTTTAATAACACAGCCAATGAAAACTTTAGAATATATTATTATTCCGTTATTGATGAATGGAAATAATGTATCACAGGATTTATCGATAGCAGCTCTTACTAAAGGGATTGGAGTAAAAGGAAATCATACTTGTGTAGAGCAGATAAAAGTAAAAGCTATAGACTACATATATATATTAATTTGTATATTACCACTTATTCTCTTTAAGAAGGGAGTAATATAATGAACAATAATATTGAAATAAAAGATTTATACTATAAATATCTTAATACAGAAAGTACAACTCTTAACAATATAAACCTAGATGGTGATGTAGATTTAGGTATAGATAGAGATTTAAGTTTTAAATTTGATTCAAGTAAAAATCCTGATGAAATAGATATTAATTTTAATAATATTTCTAAATATGGTGAAAGTTTTTATGGTGAATATGGAGAAAATCCTAAATACACTATAAAAGCAGTAAGTGATATAGGAAATATTAAAATAGAATATAGATAATATATTTTACTAAAAGTAGTATATAATTCTCGTGATTATATACTATTTTTAGATATTACATAATTTATAAGGCTAAATTAGGAGGAGTATATGGAAAAAGAAAAGAGGAAGTTGAGTAAGGGTGAAGAAAAACGAAAAAAATTGTACGAAGAGAAGAAAAAAGAATTAATTGAACAAGGTTATGAAGAAAAAGATTTAACAATAAGTGTAGTATATGCAAATATTATGGCGCTTGTATTGGGGTTACCTATAATAATATTTCTATTTATAATATTTATCTACCAAAATCAAAGCGGAGTCTATAGATTTTCGTTCAAAGAGCCTATATTATTCTTAGTTGTATTTGCAATATTAATTGTTTTGCATGAATTGATACATGGAATAACTTGGTCAATTTTCGCAAAAAATCATCTTAAATCTATAGAATTTGGATTAATAATAAGTAGTTTAACACCTTATTGTTGTTGCAAAGATATGCTTACAAAATCTCAATATATTATCGGTGGAATTATGCCGACTGTGGTTTTAGGAATAATCCCAGCATTAATCTCGATATTTACAGGTTCAGTATTTTGGTTTATTATGGGCGAATTGATGATATTGTCTGGTGGTGGAGATATGACGATTTTACTGAAATTATTGAGATATAAAAGTGATAAAAAAGAAATTCTTTATATGGATCATCCATATGAGTGTGGGTTAATTGTGTTTGAGAGATAAAGTGTACTATAATATCTTTATAGCATAATTTATATGTTAATAAAAAACAGGGGGATAACAATAATGATATTAGATTTTAACAAAATCGAAGAAAAAGCATTAGCTAATTTTAAAGGTGGGGAAAAGGCGCTAAATGCAAAAATGAATGTAGATGAAAATAATAAAATATTAGGTGGAAGATTAGAACCAGGGGCATCAATAGGAGAACACACACATGAAACTAATAGTGAAATAATATTTTTTACATCTGGTAAAGGTAAAGTAATATATGATGGGAAAGAAGAAAGGGTAGAAGCTGGATTATGTCACTATTGCCCACAAGGTCATACTCATACATTGATAAATGATAGTGATGATGATTTAACTTTTTATGCTGTTATACCAGAACATCCAGCAAAATAGAAATTAACTTAGATATAAATAAGTATAAATAAAAAGAGGTTCAATAGTTTTTAGACTATTTGAACCCCTTTTTAATTAAATTTTATTCTATAACTCTATATATTTTTGCTGAGAATCCTGGTAGATGTACTGAAACTTGATAGTTTTTGCCAGCACCAGCTAATTCTTTCTTAGAAAGATGGACTGGATTTTCTAATAGAGTATATTTTACATCAACATGTGGAGTGTGAGTATTTTTACAGTGTAGATGTCCGGCATCTTGGTGCCAAAGGTCAACAGATTCTACTATTTCTGGTATTTGTTCACTTTTACCACCGTATTTTAGCCAGTCAGTATTTAAAATTAATTCAAGTTTTACTGATTCATCAAATCTAACTTCATAATTTTCGTAATCATCACAAAAAGCATTTAAGAAAATAACAATTCTCTCATCACCATAAATTCTTTCATATACATATACACATTTCTCCATATCATCAGCTTGAATCCACTTATAAGATTTATCTGAGTATTCATTTTTATATAAAAGAGGAGAATAAATGTAATAACCATTAAGATCAGATATAAATCTATGGAAAGAATCGTGAGCAGGATATTTTAATAAATCCCAGTCAAGAGGCTTTGTTTCATCCCATTCTCTAAAATGTCCAAGTTCATTACCCATAAAGTTTAATTTTTTGCCTGGGTGTGTAAACATGTAAGTATAAAGAAGTTTAGCTTGTCTAAACTTATCTTCATAAGAGCCCCACATTTTATCTAATATAGTTCTTTTTCCATGAACAACTTCATCATGTGAAAAAGGTAGAAGGAATTTTTCGTTATAAAAATACATCATAGAGAATGTTATTTGATGATATGCTTGTCTTCTTTCCCAAGGTGATTTTTGAAAATATGAAAGAGTATCATTCATCCATCCCATATCCCACTTATAATCAAAACCAAGACCACCATCTTCAACAGGTTCAGTAACTTTAGGATAATTTGTTGAATCCTCTGCAATCAACATAATATCTTTATGATTTTCTTGAAGGTGTTGGTTCATATTTTTTAAAAACTCAATACCGCCTTCATTTATACCTCTGTTAGAGTCGCCCTTCCAATAAATAAGGTTGCTTATAGCATCCATACGAAGACCATCAATGTGGTAAACTTCAATCCAAAAGTTTGCAACAGATTGAAGGAAACTTTTTACTTCGCCTCTGTAATAATTAAAGCTATGAGAGCCCCATTCAGTATATCCAGTGTCGTGACTTGGATATTCATAAAGTGCACCACCGCCAAATCTTCCTAGTGAATAAGAATCAAGCGCAAAATGAACAGGGACATAGTCCATAATTACACCTATATTTTCCCTATGGCATAAATCAATAAAAGCCATTAGATCTTCAGGTTTACCATATCTAGCAGTTGGGCTAAAGAAACCTGTTATTTGGTATCCCCATGAACAATCAGATGGATGTTCACACAAAGGAAGGATTTCTATATGAGTATAGTTATTTTCCTTTACATATTTTATAAGCTCTGGAGCTATTTCCATATAGTTAAACCATCTCTCTGTAATATCTATCGGTTGATTCAAATCGTACTCACTATTTATATAGTTTTCTAATTTTAGGTCATGCCCAAGTTGGTCCGCACTTATACTATTATCAGCTCCTACATTGGCACATTGTTTAATAACTCTTGCCCTTGAAACTTCTTCATTACTTTTATGTTTCCATGAACCGAAGTGAAGTTCATAGATGTTTAGTGGTCTATCTAAGTTTTTACTTCTGTTTTCCATCCAGTTTTGGTCGTTGAATTTATATGTACTTAAGTCCACAATTCTAGATGCATTTTTAGGTCTAAGTTCCATATAAAATGCATATGGATCAGTTTTTTCTACGCAATTACCGTACTGGTCGAATACTAAATATTTATAATACATCCCCAATTTAGCATCCTCTGAGAAGTAAGTAAATATACCACTACTTCCCATTTGTGTCATTTTCCCCTTATTTCCATCCCAATCATTGAAGTCACTTACAACTTGTACTTCTTTTGCATCGGGGGCATAAACCCTGAAAATAATTCCTTTAATACCATTCTCCCTACTAACATGAGCCCCAAAAAACTCATAAGCATCAAACATAGTTCCGCAATAAAAATCATGCATGTTTTTCATATGTTTATCATCCTTTCTAAATATATTTAGTGGGTTTTTATTTATACTTTTATTATATATAAAACCTCTTTATAAGAACAACAAAATTAAGTATAAACCAATAAAAAACTCACTCTTGTATGGTGAAAAGATTTATTGACAAATAATTCCATCTTGTGTTAGTATTTTATCATAGAAATGAATATTATTATGATATTAAGTGGTCAAATTTTATGAGAAATTTGAATAAAAGGAAATTAGGTTAGAATCCTAAGCGATCCGGTCACTGTAATCTAGGGAGCAATACTTAATATATCCATTGCATGCCATTTGTATGTGAGAAGGGAAGTAACGCGTTGATCTGTAAGCCAGGAAGCCTGCTTAATATTAATTTTATTAGGAGAGCTTCCGCGAGAGCACCACCTAAATATCATGATAACCAAGGGATTATTCTATACTTTTTTAATATAAAAGAATTTAATTTTAAGTTTATTTAAAATTTATTTTGATTGAAAGAGTATAAAATGAAATCTTTGAGTATATAAGATATTAGTGGTGTCTACTTTATTTGAAGTAGGCACTTTTTAATTTTAATAAAATTTTATAATTATAGAGAATATATTATATATATTCCTTATAGTTTAAAAATTGGACTCTCCTCAAAATTGAATAAATTTATATATTTCATTTCTAGACTATATTTATTTCTAGTTTTGATAAAAGAGGTATCAAATTATAAGGGGGAGAGATATGCAAGTTACACAGGAAAAAGTAAGTCAAAAAGGTATACTAGAGAAAGTATTTAAGTTAAGTGAGCATGGTACAAATGTCAAAACTGAGGTTATAGCTGGTTTAACTACATTTATGACGATGGCATACATACTAGCAGTAAACTCAAATATGTTAGCAGATGCTGGAATGGATGCAGGTGCAGTATTTGTTGCAACTGCATTATCAGCTACGGTTGCATGTTTTGTTATGGCGTTTTTATCAAATTATCCAATTGCTCTTGCTCCAGGGATGGGACTAAATGCATTTTTTGCATATACAGTAGTTTTACAAATGGGATATACATGGCAAATGGCATTATTGGGTGTATTTATAGAAGGAATTTTATTTATTATTTTAACTGTTACAAATTTAAGAGAACAGATAATAAATTGCATTCCAAATGATCTTAAAAATGCAGTTACAGCAGGGGTGGGATTATTTATCGCTGCTGTTGGAATGAGCAATGCGGGGCTTATAAGTACAGCAAGTGGAACATTAGCATTAGCAAATATGCATGACCCACTTGTAATATTGACAGTAGCTGGTCTAGTTATAGCAGGAATATTAGTATGTAAAAATGTAAAAGGAGCATTATTATTATCTATATTGCTTACATCATCAATTGGAATGATTACAGGTATAGTCGCTTTGCCAAGTGCAATAGTATCATTTAACATTCCATCATTAGCTCCTACTTTTATGCAGGCTTTTACAGTTCCAGTAGAGCAAATATTTAGTTTAGATATGGTGATAGTAGTATTTACTTTCTTATTTATGGATTTATTTGATACTGTAGGATTTTTAGTAGGTGTAGCTGCTAAAGGAGAATTAATCGACGAAAATGGAAAAATACCTAAAGCAAAACAAGCTATGTTGGCAGATGCAATCGGAACTACAATAGGGGCTATGCTTGGTACATCAACAGTTACATGTTTTATGGAGAGTACAGCAGGGATAAGCGAAGGTGGAAAAACAGGATTAACAACATTTACTGTTGGAATATTATTTGTATTATCTTTATTTTTAGCACCTCTATTTATAGCTATTCCATCACAAGCCACAGGAGCAGCACTTGTAATTGTAGGTGTTATGATGGCAAGTTGTTTTAAAGATATTGATTTCGATGATTATACAAATGCTATACCAGCGTTTTTAACATTTATATTAATGCCACTTACTAATAGTGTTGGTGATGGAATAATATTCGGTATAGTATCTTATACTTTATTAAAATTAGTTACTAATAAAAAAGAAGATATAAATATTTCATTAATAATATTGAGTATAATATTTATATGTAGATTTATATTCTTAAAGTAAATGACTCATAGTAAATAAAAATTATAAAAAAGTATTTAAGGGATTTGAATTATAGAGAAAAGCTGTTGCATAAATTGAGGGGATTTTATGCAACAGCTTTTTGATTCTATTTATTTTTGATTTTTAATATAATATAAAATGATTTTATTATAGTAAAAATATTTAAAAGTTTAAAAAAAATATCACAATATATCAAAAAAGATGTAAAATGTAGATATCAGATGTATTTCAAACATACCAATCTATTAGTAATTAAAAATTAAGATTGCTAAATCTCACAAAAATAAATTCAGAATATAAAATATCAAAATTATCACCAAGGGATTATAAAACTAAAAGTTTTAAGTAATAGAATTTAAAATTAAATTTTAAAATTATAACAGGCTTAATTGGAATGTTCGTAATTTTAATTGAAATTAATAATAAATCTAATTAGCATATAGTATTGTTAATAAAAAATTTAATTTATGAAAAAATACATTGATAAACTATGAATATTAATATAAAATACAAGTGTATAGTTCGTTAAAATAATTTTGAAAATTAATAAAGACTTTTTAATTTGATGAAAAATAAAAATTTATATAAGTATATTATTAATGGAGGCAAATAAATTATGAAAGTTGCAATCGTTATGGGATCTAAATCAGATTACTCTAAGTTAGAAGAAGGAATTAATTTTTTAAAAAAATATGATGTAGAAGTAATTGTAAGGATATTATCTGCACATAGAACGCCGAAAGAATTAGTTTCTTTTATAGAATCAATAGAAGATGAAGTTGATGTGATAATAGCGGCAGCAGGAAAAGCAGCTCATTTACCGGGAGTTATTGCTGCATCAACATTAATACCGGTAGTTGGATTACCAATAAAATCATCTACTATGGATGGTATGGATTCATTACTATCTATGGTTCAGATGCCAAAAGGAATACCAGTAGCTACAGTAACGATAGATTCAGGATTAAATGCAGCATTGATGGCAATGCAAATAATGAGCATAAAATATCTTAAATTAAAACAAGACTTAAAATTATACAGAAAAGAAATGGAACAAAAAGTATTAGACGATGATAAAAGTATAAATCAATAAATAAAAATTAAAGTACATAAGCAATATAGTGACAATAGATAATAGAAACTCAAAGAAAAACTTATTAATAAAAGAATAATAAAAATTTATAAAATTTGGGAGGTAATAACAATGTTATTATATGAAGGAAAGGCAAAGCAAGTTTATAGTACAGATAATGAAAATGAATATATAGTTTATTATAAAGATGATGCAACTGCATTTAATGGTGAAAAAAAAGCATCAATCCAGTCAAAAGGCATTTTAAATAATAAAATATGCACGATAATGTTTGAAACATTAGAAAAAGCAGGAATAAAAACACATTTCATAAAAGCTTTATCAGATAGAGAACAATTAGTAAAAAAAGTTACAATCCTACCACTTGAAGTTATAGTAAGAAATATCACAGCAGGTTCTTTCTGTAAGAGATACGGAGTAGAAGAAGGAATCGTATTAGACAAACCAATATTTGAAATGTCATATAAAAATGATGAATATGGCGACCCACTTGTAAATGATGACCATGCAATAGCATTAAAATTAGCAACTCAAGAAGAGATAGATTATATCAGAGAACAAACTCTAAAAATCAATGAAATCATGAAGGAATTTTTCTTAAAATTAAATTTAAAATTAGTTGACTTCAAACTAGAATTCGGAAAAGATACAGATGGAAATATAATATTAGCAGATGAAATATCACCAGATACTTGTAGATTGTGGGATGTTAATACTAACGAAAAGTTAGATAAAGATAGATTTAGAAGAGACTTAGGCGACCTTATTCAAGGGTATGAAGAAGTCCTTTCGAGAATGAGTAAATAATAGTTATAGGGGGGAATAATCACATGTGTGGTATATTAGGGATTTATTCCGATAAGAACATATCAAAAGAACTGTATTACGGTTTATATTCTATGCAACATAGAGGTCAAGAAAGTTGTGGTATGGCAGTACATGATGGTAAAGAAATAAATTATAAAAAAGATATGGGTTTAGTAGGTGATGTATTTAAATCAGATGATTTAGATAAACTTCCTGGGACAATGGGAATAGCTCATGTTAGATATTCAACAGCAGGCGGAAGTCATATGTATAATTGCCAACCTTTAGTAGGTTCTTTGAGAAAGAGAAATTTAGGATTAGTTCATAATGGCAACTTGGTAAATGCTAATTACTTAAAAGAGATGCTAGAAGAGGACGGGATAATGTTTAGAGGAAAAAGTGATACAGAAGTAATTTTGTATATACTTGCTAGATATTATACAGGAAATATTGTAGAAGCAGTTAAGTTAACTATGGATCAAATAAAAGGTGCTTATTCATTAGTTATATTAACCGACCAAGAGCTTATTGCTGTTAGAGACCCACATGGATTTAGACCTTTATTACTTGGGAAGAGAGACAATGGAGAATATATTTTTGCATCAGAAAACTGTGAGATAGATATACTTGGTGGGGAATTTATTAGGGATTTAGAACCGGGTGAAATAGTAGTTATAAAGAACGGAAAATTAAAATCATACAACTTCAGCAACAACTGTAAACCAATGAAAAAGAGTTGTATATTTGAGCATATATATTTTGCAAGAAATGATGCCACTATAGATAAAGTAAACGCATACGAATTTAGGGTGGAATCAGGAAAAATATTATCACAAGATGAAGATATTAATGCAGATATGGTAGTTCCAGTTCCAGACTCTGGTTGGCCAGGGGCGATCGGATATGCAAATGCAAGCGGACTTCCACTAACTGAAGCATTAGTTAAGAATAGATATGTAGGTAGAACATTTATAAAACCTACCCAAGAAGAAAGAGAGTTAGGGGTAAAAATAAAACTAAATCCACTTAGTAGAGTATTAAAAGGAAAATCAATAATACTTGTAGATGATTCAATTGTTAGGGGAACAACTTCAAAACAATTAGTCAAATCATTGAGAGATGCTGGAGCTAAGGAAATACACCTAAGAATAACATCACCTCCAGTTAAATATTCTTGTTATTACGGTATTGATACTCCAAACCGTTCTAAATTAATTGCTGCTAACAAAAATGTAGAAGAAATAAGGGAATATATCGGCTGCGATACATTGAAATTCTTAGATATAGAAGGAATGATGAGTGCTGTTGGAACAGGAAATGAATTTAAATTCTGTAAAGCTTGTTTTGACGGAAATTATCCAGTTAAGAAAATCGACAAGGAGGAATTTTTAGAATGTTAACATATGAACAATCTGGCGTAAATATTGATGAAGGCAATAGAGCAGTAAGTCTTATAAAAGGGAAGATAAAGGAGACTTACGACAAAAATGTTATAGGTGATTTAGGAAATTTTAGTGGATTATATAGCTTGAAAGATTTTGTGAAAATGGAAGAACCAGTCCTTTTAGCAGCAACAGATGGTGTAGGGACTAAATTAAAATTGGCACAAATGATGAATAAACACGATACCGTAGGGATAGATTTAGTTGCAATGAGTGTCAATGATTTAATATGCCAAGGTGCAAAACCGCTACTATTTCTAGATTATATTGCAACAGGGAAATTAGTCCCTGAACATATAGATAAAATTGTAGAAGGTGTTGCCAATGGATGCAAAATGTCAGGTTGTGCATTAATCGGAGGCGAAACTGCTGAAATGCCGGGAATGTATAGTGAAGATGAATATGATTTGGCGGGATTTGCAGTAGGTATAGCTGATAAAACAAAGATAGTATCAGGAAAAGATGTAAAAGCTGGGGATGTATTAGTTGGGGTTTCTTCGAGCGGTATTCACAGTAATGGTTTTTCATTTATTAGAAAAATATTTTTAGATACTTATAACTATGATTTAAATCAATATATTGAAGAGTTAAAAATGACAGTTGGAGAAGCTTTACTAACACCGACAAAAATATATGTGAAATTAGTTTTAGACTTACTTGAAAAATATAATATTAAAGCTATTGCCCATATAACTGGTGGTGGAGTTATAGAAAATATTACGAGAGTTATACCTGATGGTCTAGGGCTTGATATTAAGACTGATTCATGGGAGAAACCACCTATATTTAAAATGATAGAAGGATTTAATATAGTAGAAAAAAGAGAGCTACATAAGAGTTTTAACATGGGAATTGGACTTGTATTTATAGTTAATAAAGAAGACGCACCTCAATTAGTTGATTATATAAACAATAGAGAACAAGAGAAAATAGAGATAGATAAAAAATATGTTAAATTAATGCAGGACAAGGCATATATAGTCGGGGAAGTTGTTGATAGCCACAAGGGAGTAGAATTATGCTAAATATAGGAGTATTGATTTCTGGTGGAGGTTCAAATCTACAAGCTATAATTGATGACTGTGAAAGTAAAAAGATAAACGGAAATATAAAAGTAGTTATTTCTAATAGAGAAGATGCTTTTGGACTTGAAAGGGCAAAAAAGCACAACATAAGATCAGTATTTGAAAAAGATGAAGATGAAGTAATAAAAATATTAAAAGAAGAGAATATAGACTTAGTAGTTTTGGCAGGTTATCTAAAAATAATAAGTCCTAAATTTGTAAGCGAATTTGAAAATAAAATTATGAATATACATCCAGCATTAATTCCTTCTTTCTGTGGAGATGGATTTTATGGCGAAAAGGTGCACCAAGCAGTAATTGATTATGGTGCAAAAGTTTCTGGAGCAACTGTCCATTTTGTGAATGAAAAAGCAGATGCAGGTCCAATAATAATGCAAGATACTGTAAAAGTGATGGATGATGACGATGCCAAAACATTAGCAAAAAGAGTTTTAGAAGTAGAACATACAATTCTTCCTAGATGTGTAAAGTTATTTTGTGAAGGGAAGATATCTGTAGAAGGCAGAAAAGTAAGAATAAAATAATAAATACTTATAAGCTAGGAGGGAAAATATGAAGATATTAGTAGTAGGTGGCGGCGGAAGAGAACATGCTATCTGTTGGAAATTAAGCAATGAAAAAAACGTAGAGAAAATATACTGTGCACCAGGAAATCCTGGGATTGCTGAAGTGGCTGAATGTGTAAATATAGGTGATTCAGATATAGATAAACTTGCTAAATTTGCAAAAGAAAACGAAATAGATATGACTGTAGTAGGGCCAGAAGTACCACTAGTTATGGGAATTACAGATGTTTTTGAATCACAAGGATTAAAAGTATTTGGACCTAATAAAAAATGTGCAAGATTAGAAGGAAGTAAAGCATTCTCAAAAGATTTTATGACAAGACATAACTTGCCGACAGCTAAATACAAAGAATATACAAATATAGATAAGGCAATAGATGATATTGATGAGTTTGGATATCCAGTCGTTATAAAAGCAGATGGTTTAGCAGCTGGAAAGGGAGTTATAATTTCAGAAAATAGAGAAGATGCAATAAAAACACTAAAAGAAATGATGAATGATAAAAAGTTTGGTACTGCTGGAGAAAAAATAGTAATAGAAGAGTTTCTAAGTGGAATAGAAACATCAATACTAGCTTTTGTAGATAATGAAACAATAATTCCTATGGTAAGTGCAAAAGACCACAAAAAAGTAAATGACGGAGAAACTGGTCTAAATACTGGAGGAATGGGCACATTCTCCCCAAGTGAAATTTATACTTATGAATTATCAAAAGAAATAAAAGAAAATATATTAGATAAAACTTTAAAAGGATTCCAAGAAGATAATCTAGATTTTAAAGGAATATTATTTGTTGGATTAATGATAACTAAAGATGGTCCGAAGATTCTTGAATATAACGTGAGATTTGGGGACCCAGAGACACAATCAGTTTTATTCAGATTGGAAACTGATTTAAGTGAAATAATATCAGCAGTTATAAATAATAAATTAAAAGATATTGATATAAAATACAGCGACGATAGTGCTATATGCGTAATGCTTACATCAGGAGGATATCCTGAAAGTTATGAAAAGGGAAAACTTATAACAGGACTTGATAATTTAGATAAAGATATAGTCGTTTTTCATAGTGGAACAAAATTATTGGACAACAAATTGGTTACAAACGGTGGAAGGGTAATCAGTATAACTGCAAAAGGAAAAACTGTTAAAGAAGCAGGCAAAAAAGTTTATGAAAATATAAAGAAAATAAATTTTGAAGGAATGCATTATAGAACAGATATATGGAAATAAATTTTCAAAAATAAAATGGGAAATTTCTTAATGGAGGAATAATATGAGTTCAAATGTAAAAAGACTTTTAGTTGGAAAAAGGGAAGGATTCGACCTAGAGGCAAAAGCTTTAATGAAAGATTTAAAAGACAGTTTACATATAGATTGTATAGATAATTTAAGATTATTAAATAGATATGATATAGAAGGATTGTCTGATGAAGTTTGTGAATATGCATCAAAGACAATATTTTCAGAGCCAAATTTAGATATTGTATATAACGAAAATGTAGAGTATGACAAAGATGAAAAAGTCTTTGCAGTTGAGTATCTTCCTGGGCAATATGACCAAAGAGCCGATTGGGCAGCTCAATGTGTCCAAATAATAAATGAGGGCCAAAGACCTAATATAAATAGTGCAAAATTATATATTTTATCAGGAGAAATAGATGATAAATTATTTGATAAAATAAAATCATATATAATAAATCCAGTCGATAGTAGAGAGGCGAATCTTGAAAAACCAGAAACATTAGAAATTAAAACTGATATACCTACAGAAGTTGAAACAATAACAGGATTTATCGATTTCGACAAAAAAGAGCTAGAAAATTTCTTAAATAAACAAGGTTTAGCAATGACACTAGAGGATTTAGAGTATATTCAAGAGTATTTTAAAAATCAAGAAAAGAGAAATCCAACCATAACAGAAATAAAAGTGTTAGATACTTATTGGTCAGATCATTGTAGACATACTACTTTTATGACACAAATAAAAAACGTTGAAATTGAAGATGGAAAATTCAACGAAATAATTAAAGAAACTTATTCAAAATACATCCAAGCTAGAAATACCCTATATATAGAAAAACAAAAAGATATGTGCTTAATGGATATAGCAACTATAGCTGTTAAAGAACTTAAAAATGCAGGCAAATTAGATGATTTGGACGAAAGCGAAGAAATAAATGCGTGTAGTATAAATATAGATGTAAATGTCGATGGAAAAATAGAAAAATACCTATTGATGTTTAAAAACGAAACACACAACCACCCGACAGAGATAGAACCATTTGGTGGTGCTGCGACTTGTTTAGGTGGAGCAATCAGAGATCCACTTTCAGGAAGAAGTTATGTTTATCAAGCAATGCGTGTTACGGGTAGTGCAGACCCTAGAACTTCACTAGAAGATACATTACACGGGAAATTAATGCAAAAGAAAATAACTACTGAGGCAGCTAATGGATATAGCTCTTATGGTAACCAAATAGGTTTGACAACTGGGCAAGTTACAGAAGTTTATGACGAAGATTTTATGGCTAAGAGAATGGAAATTGGTGCAGTTATAGCAGCAGTTCCAAAGGAAAATGTAATAAGAAAAAGACCAGAAAAAGGGGACATAATCATACTATTAGGTGGAAAAACTGGTAGAGATGGTTGTGGAGGAGCCACTGGTTCATCAAAAGAACATAGCGAAGAATCAATAGAGACTTGTGGTGCTGAAGTACAAAAAGGTGATGCCCCTAACGAAAGAAAAATTCAGAGATTTTTTAGAAATAAAGAAGTTGCACAAATGATAAAAAGATGTAACGACTTTGGGGCTGGTGGTGTTTCTGTTGCAATAGGCGAAATAGCAGAAAGTTTAGATATAAGCTTAGACTTAGTACCTAAAAAATATGACGGTCTTGATGGGACTGAACTTGCAATATCAGAATCACAAGAACGTATGGCTTGTGCTATAGATGCTGAAAATAAAGATAGATTTATAGAGCTTGCAGGACTTGAAAACTTACAAGCAACTCATGTTGCAACGGTAACTGATACAGGATATTTAAGAATGTTTTGGAATGGAAAAGCTATAGTTGATTTAAACAGAGCATTCCTTGATACAAACGGAAAGAAACAACAAACTAATATACATGTTCCAAAAGTAGACGAAGAAAATACATTTTTTAATAATGGAAAAATAAAAGCAGACGGAGAAACTATATCTGATAAATTTGACAGCGTGTTGAGTGATTTAAATATCTGCTCTCAAAAAGGTTTAGTTGAAAAATTTGATAATACTATAGGTTCAAATACAGTATTAATTCCATTTGGAGGTAAATATCAAAGAACTCCAATTCAAGGTATGGTTGCAAAAATACCTGTACTTGGTGGAAAGACTACAACTTCATCAATAATGACATTTGGATATAATCCTAAAATCGGAAAATGGAGTCCATTCCATGGTGCATTATACGCAGTTGTAGAATCAATCTGTAAATTAGTTGCAGTTGGTGGAGATTACAAAACTACAAGATTAACTTTCCAAGAATACTTTGAAAAACTAGGCAAAGATTCAACTAAATGGGGTAAACCATTCTCTGCATTACTAGGTGCATATTATGCACAAAAAGAATTTGGCATACCTGCAATAGGTGGTAAGGATAGTATGTCTGGGACTTTTGAGCATATAAACGTACCGCCAACATTAGTTTCATTCGCAGTAAACACTGTAGATGCAGAGTATGTTGTATCACAAGAATTTAAAAAAGCAGGTTCTGTTTTAGCAGTTATAAAAACTCCTAGATTAGAAAATGGAATTCCTGATTTTGATATATTAAAGAAAAACTTAGATAAAATAAGAGAATTAACTCAAGCTAAGAAAGTTCTTGCCTCATATGCATTAGGGTATGGCGGACTTGGAGAAGCTATAGCTAAAATGGCATTTGGTAATAAGATAGGATTTGAAGTAGCTAAAGATGTTGATGCGGATAAATTATTCGATCCAGCATACGGAAATATAGCACTTGAAATGGAAGAAACTGATTTAGTATTATTAGAAGATTTAGATTACAAAGTTGCTGGAAAAACAATAGAAGGTCAATATATAGATGTCGATGGATATAAAGTTTGCTTAGGTAAGATTTACAAAGCTTATGAATCTACTTTAGAACCAATATTTCCAACAAAAGCTGTTGAACCAACTGGCGAAGTAAAAAATATAAACTTTATAGTTAATGAACATCAAAAATCTTCATTATCAATAGCTCAGCCAAAAGTATTTATACCAGCATTCCCAGGAACAAACTGTGAATACGACTCAGCTAGAGCTTTTGAAGATGCTGGAGCAAAAGCTAGCATAAAAGTATTTAGAAACTTAAATTATGCTAATATAGAAGATTCAATTGAAACTATGGTTAAAGAAATAGAATCTTCACAAATAGTTATGATACCAGGTGGATTCAGTGCTGGTGACGAACCAGATGGTTCTGCAAAATTCATAGCAACAGTATTTAGAAATCCAAGAATAGCAGAAGCAGTAAATGACTTATTAACTAACAGAGATGGTTTAATGTTAGGTATTTGTAATGGGTTCCAAGCATTAATCAAATTAGGATTAGTACCATATGGTGAAATAAAACCATTTACTGCAGAGGATGCTCCAACTATAACTTACAACAACATCGGTCGCCACCAAGCAAAAGTTGTAACTACTAGAATAGCATCAAATAAATCGCCATGGTTAGCAAATACACAAGTAGGAGACTTACACAGTATATCAATCTCTCATGGTGAAGGTAAATTCGTAGCAAATAAAGAGATATTCGATAAGTTAGTAGCAAATGGACAAATCGCAACACAATATGTAGATTTAGATGGAAATGCTACTTATGACATAGATTATAATCCTAATGGTTCATTCTATGCAGTTGAAGGTATAACAAGTTTAGACGGTAGAATATTAGGTAAAATGGGACACTCAGAAAGAATAGGTAAATACACACTTAAAAATATATATGGAGAAAAAGATCAAAAAATATTTGAAAGCGGTGTAAATTACTTTAAATAAATATAATAAATTCTATGAAATTTTGAAATCCTAGCAGAAATGCTAGGATTTTTTAATCCTAAGCAATAGACGCACATGAACGAAACAAACTCTGGTCAACAGACAAAGTAGCCCGCACATGAGCAAAGCGAATTCTGAGTAAAGGACGAAGCTGCCCGCACATGAACGGAGTGAATTTTAAGCAACGGACGAAGTCGTTGGCGCTATGAGCAAAGCGAATTTTTGTATCCTATAGAAAATTATATTTATTTTAAAATTTTTACAAAGTAAAGTCATAAGTTTATTTATTTAAAAAATCGACTTTTTAAAATATAAAAGTTTAAGAAATTTATAATTTTTATAAATTGGGTCAGAATGCTAAAATTATAAAAAAAAACTTATTTGACAAGCTTAGACAACTTTTGACTTTTTTATATGTTAAACTAAAGAAAAAGATATTAAAGGGGGAATATAAATGCCGAAACAATTTAGAAAGATAGCAAGTGTCTTAACAGTATTAGGACTATTAGCATCTTTTTCGATTAGTGCAACTAATGTTTATGCAGAATCAACAGTATCACAAGAAAGCACTCAAGAAATATTGAATGTAGTATCTGATTCAATGAGTAGAAGCAGGGGATTACTTAGAATACAGGATAGTTCTGACCTTGAAGATATGCTTTTAGATATAGACTGGGGATATGATTTTGATAATGAGTATTATGAAGAAGAAGTAGAAAATGGATTTTATTATGTTATAAATAATAGAAATGAAGCTATAGTGACAGATTATGATGGTAGTGCAACAAATTTAGTTATACCAAGTACTCTTGGTGGAAAACCGGTTAAAATGATATATTATAGTGCATTTACATCATTAGACCAACTTAAAAGTGTAACAATATCACAAGGAGTAGAAGTTATTGGGGCAAGTGCGTTTGCAGCTTGCGATAATTTAGCTAAAGTTACAATACCAAGCAGTGTAAAAACTATAGATACTTTAGCTTTTGCTTTAGATTTAAGTCTAAATAATGTAGTTGTTCCAAGCAGTGTAACAAAATTAGGTGCAGGAGTATTTTTACTAAATAGTAACTTAACAAATGTAACTTTACCAAGTTCAATAAGTACTATTCCAGATTCTACATTTGCAGGTTGTGAAAGTTTAAGCTCTATAAAACTACCAAGCAGTATTAAAACTATAGGGGATTCTGCATTTGCTATGACTGGATTTTCTCAATTTACAGTACCAAATGGAGTTACAACTATAGGTGATGAAGCGTTTAGCGATTGTGAAAAATTAACTGATATAACAATACCTAAATCAGTTACAAAGATAGGTAAATCATTAGCAGATGCAGGTGCTGAAGTTGTTACAATTCATGGAGAAACAGGTTCTTATGCAGAAACTTATGCAAAACAAAATGATTTAGCATTTAAAGCTACTAATACAACTGTCGATGAAAAAGTAATAGCAACAGGTGTAACTACAGCAAACTTAAACGTTAGAAAAGGTGCAGGAGCAAACTATGCAAGAATAGGTGGATTAACTAAAGGTGCAAAGGTAGAAGTAGTTAAGAAAGAATCAAACGGCTGGTACAAAATAAAATACAATAATTCATACGGATATGTATCAGGAACATATGTAAAACTAGATTCACAAACACCAGATCCAACACCAGACCCACAACCAGAAGAAAAAGTAATAGCAACAGGAGTAACTACAGAAAACCTAAACGTTAGAAAAGGTGCAGGAGCAAGTTATACAAGATTAGGAACATTAACTAAAGGAACAAAAGTAGAAATAGTTAAGAAAGAATCAAACGGCTGGTACAAAATAAAATACAATAATACATATGGCTATGTATCAGGAACATATGTAAAATTAGATTCACAAACACCAGATCCAACACCAGACCCAAAACCTGAAGACGAAGTAATAGCAAAAGGAACAACTACAGGAAACTTAAACGTAAGAAAAGGTGCAGGAACAAGTTATGCATCAATAGGTGTACTAAAAAAAGGTACAAAAGTAGAAATAGTTAAGAAGGAATCAAATGGCTGGTATAAAATAAAATACAATAATTCATATGGCTATGTATCAGGTAAATATGTAAAACTAAGTTAGATATAAATATTTTAAAATAGAGAGAGTCTTGTCTATTAAGCAAGGCTCTTTTTGATTAGAAGAATAATATTTTGAATAATTGATATTAAAAACCAAATGATATTGATTTTTAACAAATACAGTGCTACGATAAAAGTAAATCGTAAGAACTTTGAAAAAGTAGTATATATTAACACTTAAAGGGGGCAATCTTATGTATTTACAAATTGAAAATCTTAAAAAATTTTATGGTCAAGATGAAAACAAAGTAGAGGTTTTAAGGGGAATTAACTGCGGTATTGAAAAAAGTGAAATATGTGTTATGTTAGGGCCTTCTGGCTCTGGAAAATCAACACTATTAAATCTAATTGGAGGAATAGAAACTATAGATGAAGGGGATATAGTAGTAGGTGATGTTGACTTAGGGAAATTATCAAATAAAGACTTAACCCTTTATAGAAGAAATACATTAGGTTTTGTTTTTCAATTTTATCATTTAGTTCCTAATTTGACAGTAAAAGAAAATATAGAATCAGGAGCATATTTAAGTAAAAAGCCTATTTCTGTTGACGAATTATTAAAGACATTAGGTTTAGAAGAACATCAAAATAAATATCCAAACCAATTATCAGGGGGACAACAACAACGTACAGCAATTGGTAGAGCATTAGCAAAAAATCCTTCCTTATTATTGTGTGATGAGCCAACAGGAGCTCTAGACTACAAAACATCCAAAGACATATTAGAATTATTAGAAAAAATAAATGAAAAATATAAAACTACAATTATTGTAGTAACACATAATGATGCTATTAAAAATATGGCACATCGTGTTATGAGACTTAGAGATGGTCAAATTATAAAAAATAAAATAAATGAAACTCGTACGAAAGCAGAAGATTTAGAGTGGTAGGTGATTGACATGAAAAATCCATTAAACAGAAGCTTATGGAGAGAATTTAAACAGAATTTAACAAGATATCTATCAATTAGTATAGTCCTTATAGTTATGATAAGTGCAGTATCTGGATTTTTAACTGTTGTATATAGTGTAAAGGATTTATTATATAAGAACCAAGATGAATGTAATGTTGAAGATGGTCAATTTGCAGTTACACAAACTCTTAATAAAGATACAAAAGATAAAATAGAAGATTTAGATTTAAATCTTTATGAAAATTTTTATAGTGAACAAGATTTAAGCGATGACACCATGATTAGAATCTATAAAAATAGAGAAAAGGTAGATATAGCCACAGTATATGAAGGCAGATTACCCAAGAATAAACATGAAATTGCTTTAGATAGACTATTTGCTGATAAAAATGATTATAAAGTAGGGGAAACAATTCATTTAAATGGTGAAGATATAAAAATAGTTGGTTTTATAGCTGTTCCTGATTATACTTCATTAATAGAAAAAAATAATGACTTAATGATGGATGCAATTCACTTTGGTGTAGCTATTGTAGATAATAAAACTTTTGATGAATTTGCAGAAAAAAATATAACTTATAATTATAGTTATGTATTAGATAAAAAAGATGCAAGTGATAAAGAAAACTATGATAAATTGAATGATATCAGAGATATATGTTTAGAAAACGGATATATGCTTACAAATATGATGACATCAGATATGAATCAAACCATATCTTTCTTACCAAATGATATGGGTGGAGATATTCCAATGATTAAGGCATTGCTTTATATAATTTTAGTAATCTTAGCATTTATATTCGTAGTAATAAGCGAAACAATTATAGATGAAGAATCTACAGTTATCGGAACTCTTTTGGCAAGTGGATATACTAAAAACGAACTGATTAGACATTATATGGTCTTACCTATAATTATTACTATTGTGAGTTGTATAATTGGGAATATAGTGGGATATCTTGTTTTTCCACCATACTTTAAAGATATGTACTATGGAAGTTATTGCTTGCCACCATTAAAAGTGCAATTTATACCAGAGGCATTTGTAACTACAACAATAATTCCACTTGTATTTATGCTAGTAATTAACTACTTAATGCTTAGACATAAATTAAATATATCACCAATACGATTCTTAAGAAGAGATACACATAAAAATAGAATAAAACAACATATTAAATTAAAACATGGGTCATTTTTTAGACGTTTTCAAATACGTGTAATACTTCAAAATAAGGGTAGTTATTTTACATTATTTATAGGTATATTATTTGCAAGTTTTATATTAATGTTTGGAATAGTTATGGGTCCTTGTATTGATAATTATCTTCAAAACTCAGAAGATAGTGTAAAAGCAGATTATCAATATGTTTTGAAACAACCTGTAGATATAAAAAATGCAAAAGATGCAGAAAAACTTACAATTACAAGTTTAGAAACTTATTATAAGGCAGGGGATTTAGATCTAGATGTATCTTTTTATGGATTAGATAATGATTCTAAATATTATGATGATATTTCTCTACCTTCAAAAGATGATGAAATAACTATTTCGTATGATTTTGCACAAAAAATGGGACTTAAAAAGGGAGATAAAATCACATTTACAAACCCATACACAGAAAAAGATTATAAATTTAAAGTTTATGATATATATGATTATAAAGCTGGATTTTCTGCATATATGACTCAAAAAAATCTTAATGATATGATTGATCAAGATAAAAATTATTATAATGCATATTTATCTGATAAAAAATTAGACATAAAAGATGAATATATACAATCAAAACTAACTAGAAATGATGTTGTGAAAATAGGGGAACAAGTAACCTCAAGTTTTGGTCAAATGATTCCTATAATGACTACAGTATCAATAATTATCTATTTAGTTGTTATGTATATATTAACTAAATTAGTTATGGATAGAAATGCTACAAATATGTCTTTCTTAAAAGTTATGGGATATGATGATAAGGAAATAAGCAAGTTATACTTAAAAGCAAGTACTATAGTGGTTGTAATTTCATTAATCATATGTGCTCCATTTTCATATTACTTAATGGATGTATTGTTTAAATTTGCATTTATGAGATTTACATCATATATAGAAATGTATATGCCATACTATCTACATATTGTAGTATTTGTAGTTGGTTTATTAGTTTACTCTCTAGTTAATTTCATTCTTAATAGAAGTATTAAAAAGGTTGACTTGGGAGAATCATTAAAAGAATCAGAATAAATTTCTATATAAAAATATATACTTATAGTAATATCAATTACTTATAGTCTTTATGATATAATTAAAAGGTACGGATTAAAATCTGTACCTTTTAATTTTTAGGGGGAATAAAAATGTTAAAAAATAAAGTGGAAGAATTAGTTGATAAGTATTTAGATGAAGTGATATCAATAAGAAGGTACCTTCATCAAAATCCAGAGCTTAGTTTAAAGGAGTTTAATACAGCAGAATTTATTGTTAAGGAATTAAACAAAATTGGACTAGATGCTCAAAGGGGAAGAGAAAATAATGGTGTGGTCTCTAATTTGAATTTAGGCAAGGGTAAAAAAACTTTGATGCTCAGGGCGGATATGGATGCCTTACCAATACAAGAAGAAACAAATTTTGAGTTTAAATCAAAAAATCCTGGTGTTATGCATGCTTGTGGTCATGATGTGCATACATCAATACTATTAGGCGTTTCAAAAGTATTAAACGAAATTAAAGATGAGATAAATGGAAATGTAAAGTTTGTATTCCAGCCAGCAGAGGAAAATAATCCAACAGGTGGGGCACCTTTAATGATAAAAGAAGGCGTTTTAGAAAATCCTCATGTCGATAATGCAGTTGCACTTCATGTTTGGGATTATCCAATTGGAACAATTGCTTTAAAACCAAATGCAATGATGTCAGAATCAAATAGAATTTTTATAACTATTAAAGGGCAGGCATCACATGCATCTAAACCGCATGAAGGCCATGATGCTATTGTTTGTGCAGCATATTTAATAACTCAACTTCAGACGATTGTTAGTAGGGCAATAGACCCGAGTGATGTAGTTGTTCTTACATTGTCAAAAATAAATGGTGGTGTGAGATATAATGTACTTCCTAGTGAAGTATCTATTGAAGGTACAGTTAGGTGCTCTAGTGTAGAGGCATGCGAGATACTACCAGATAAAATTGAAGAATTTGTTAAAGATGTTTGCAAAATACATGGATGCGATTATGAATATAAATTTAATCATGGATATCCAGTCACTATGAATGATCCTAAACTTACTAAATTAGTAAAAAAATCTATTATAAATAGTATGGGAGAGGACAGTTTAATCGAGATGGATAATCCCGATACAGGTGGAGAGGATTTCTCTTTCTTTGCAAAAGAAGTTCCATCTTGCTTTATGTTTTTAGGATGCAAGTCTGAAAAAAACGAAGACACTTGTATATTGCATAATTCAAAATTTAACTGTGATGAAGATTGTATAAAAATAGGAATTAAGACTATGGTTAATATAGTTATTGATTATTTTAAATAAAAAAACTTAGAAATCTAAAAAAATATAATCCCCTCTGAACAAGTGATTGGAGGGGATATAAAGGATTTCTGTAAGGAAACTAATAAAAAATAGGAAAAAATTAGCACTCAATGGTTGACAGTGCTAACAAAAAGGTGTACTATATAGTCATAAGGAAAAAGGATAACAAGTAAGACAAAGAAATAAAAGATTTGAATAAACAAATCACAAATTTGAAAATAGGTAAAATGAATAAAGAGTCAACAAAAGCATACCAGGTATGCTTAAATTTAGAAGTTGACTTAGCACTCATTAATGAAGAGTGCTAATAAAAAGATGAAAGGATGATGCTTTATGTTATTTCCAGAAAGAAGATTTGGTTTAGTTAATAATAGTAATAATTTATTTGATTATCTTTTTAGTGATCCAATTTTCAATGTAAATGTACCTAATAGAATGTCCACAGATATAAAAGAAAAAGAAAATGGATATGAATTAGATATGGAAGTTCCAGGATTCGATAAAGAAGACTTGAAACTAGAATTAGAAAAAGGTTACTTAACAGTTACTGCTGAACATAAAAAATCTGATGAAAAGAAAGATGAAGAAGGACATCTAATCAGACAAGAACGTTATTATGGTAGTACAAAGAGAAGCTTTTATGTAGGTGATAAAGTAACAAAAGATGATATCCAAGCAAAATACGATAAAGGTGTTTTAAGCGTATTTGTTCCTAAAAAAGAAGTTAAAAAACTAGAAAATAAACAAACTATAGAAGTAGAATAATATCAATATAGTTTGCAAAATAAATTAAATGATAAAAAGAAGACTTAAATAAGAAATCTTCTAAAATATAAATTAATAATTAATATAATTAATAAAGTTTCAACCAGAGCAAAGGGTATACTCAAAAAAATGGTTGAATTAGCACTCCAGACATAGAGTACTAAAATGAAAGGACGATGCTTTATGTTATTCCCAGAAAGATTTAATTTTAATAATAATTTATTTGATGACTTTTTCACAGACCCAGTTTTTAATATGACTACAACAAACAGAATGTCTACAGACATAAAAGAAAAAGATAATGGTTATGAATTGGCAATGGAAGTTCCAGGATTTAATAAAGAAGATTTGAAATTAGATTTGGAAGATGGTTATTTAACAATAAGTGCTGAACATAATACAACAAACGAAGAAAAAGACAATGAAGGTCATATCATTAGACAAGAACGTTACTATGGCAATACAAAGAGAAGTTTCTATGTAGGTAATGAAGTAACAGAACAAGATATACAAGCTAAATATGACAAAGGTGTTTTAAATATATTTGTTCCTAAAAAAGAACAAAAGAAAATAGAAAATAAACAAGTAATTGAAATTAAATAGAATGAAAATAATTAATCATATGATAATTTCCTCTTTAGAATTTAGCTGGGTAGATGCGGATTTACCTAGCTTTATTTTTTTGAAAAATTATTTGAGAACTATTCTTGGCAATGAGAACGAGTATTAGTATAATAAAATTGTCGGAAAAATTTTTGATTTATTCAATATTTGACATGTAAAAATAAGCAAGATAAATTTAGGGAATTATTAAAAATAATACTGGAGAATAGTTATGAAAAACATTATGAAAAGAAAAGATATAATCTTAATAATAGTCATATTAATTGTTGCAGGAATGGGATTTGGAGCAAAATCTTTATTTGCACAAAAAGGTGGAGAAGTTATCATAAAGGTTGACGGAAAAGACTACGGAACTTACCCATTAAACGAAGATAAAACAATTGATATAGATGAACACAACAAAGTAATAATAAAAGAAGGTGTTGTATATATGGAAGACGCTAATTGTCCGGATAAGCTTTGTATAAAACAAGGAAAAATCGACTCTAATGGACAAAAGATAGTATGCCTTCCAAATAAAACTGTAGTAGAGATTCGCAGTGAAAAAGAAAGCGAAGATGATGTTCAAGCAAAATAAATTGTTTGATAAGGAAGTTGGATATTTTATATTCAACTTTTTTAGATTATATAGTGAGTTAAAAATATAAAGAGAATTATATAGAAAAAATATAGTGGGACTATCAATAAAGAAGTCTCACTATATTTTTATAAAAAATTAGCACTCTATACTTGACAGTGCTAACAAACGTGCTATAATAATATGTATAAGAAAAAAGTTAAAATACAGGATAACTATATCGGTATTTTTTTTACTATCGAATTAGCACTCTCGACTAAAGAGTGATAATTAGGTTTCTTATAAAAAGTTCGAATAAAATTAATTTAGAATAGTTTTATGAAATAAATAAAAAAGAAATAGAACTTTTGCAAAAACCCTTAATAGCAAGGGGGCACCCTTGTTATTTTTTTTTGAAAAAAACAGTAATAAATAATATTCAATTATGGGAGGTCAGACATATGGCATTAAAACAAGGGAGTATCTCAATAGATACTGAAAATATTTTTCCAATAATTAAAAAATGGTTATATTCTGATAAGGATATATTTATAAGAGAATTAATAAGTAATGGTTGTGATGCAGTTAGCAAACATAAAAGACTAGTAGCTTTGGGGGAAGTTAATAGTGATGATAAACCTTATAAGATAACAGTTGCAGTCAGCAAAAAAAATAAAACACTAGAATTTAGTGATAATGGGATAGGTATGACTGCAGATGAAATAGATAAATACATAAATCAAGTTGCTTTTTCTGGAGCAGAGGATTTCTTTAATAAATATAAAGACAAGATGGAAGAATCAAATGATATAATAGGTCATTTTGGTTTAGGATTTTATTCAGCATTTATGGTATCTAGTAATGTTGAAATAGATACACTTTCATATTTAGAAGGTGCAAAACCAATCAGATGGCAATCAGCAGATGGTATGCAATTTGAAATAACTGAGGATGGAACAAGAACTGAAAGAGGTACAACAATAACTCTTACTTTGGCAGAAGATAGCGAAGAATTTTTAGATGAATACAATTTAAGAAGTATAATCACAAAATATTGTTCATTCCTACCTGTTGAAATATATCTAGAAAATACAGATAGATTAGAAGAAGAGGCTAAGAAAAAAGCTGAAGAAGAAAATAAAAAATCTGAAGATGGTAGTGATGATAAAACTTCAGAAGAAACTAAAGATGAAGTAAAACCAATGCCACTTAATGATACAAATCCTCTATGGTTAAAATCACCTAAAGATTGTACTGATGAAGAATATATAAAATTCTATCAACAAGTGTTTAATGTATTTGATGAACCATTATTCTGGATACATCTAAATGTGGATTATCCATTTAATTTAAAAGGTATTTTATACTTCCCTAAACTAAGAAATGAATTTGAATTAGTTGAAGGTAAAGTAAAATTATATAACAATCAAGTATTCGTAGCAGACAACATTAAAGAAGTTATACCAGAATTTTTACTATTATTAAAAGGTGTAATAGATTGTCCAGATTTACCGCTTAATGTATCAAGAAGTTTCTTACAAAATGATAGAGATGTAAGCAAAATTTCTAAGCATATAGTTAAAAAAGTTGCAGATAAATTAAAATCACTTTGTAAAAATGAAAGAGAAAAATACGAAGGATTCTGGGATGATATACAAATATTTATCAAATACGGTTGTCTAAAAGATGAAAGTTTTTATGATAAAATAAAAGAATACATTTTATATAAAGATCTTGATGGAAAATATATAACATTAACAGATTACTTAGAAGTAGCGAAAGATAAACATGAAAATAAAGTATTCTATGTTGTAGATAGAGAACAACAATCTCAATATATTAAATTATTTAAAGAATACGGATTAAATGCAGTTATATTAGATTGCACTATAGATAATAACTTTATCACATTCCTTGAATATAAAGAACATGGTGTAAGATTCAAGAGAATAGACTCTGATTTATCAGATGTATTAAAAGATAAAGATGAAGAAAAGGACGAAAAAGCAGACGAAGAAATAGTTAATTTCTTCAAAGAAAAAATAGGCGATAGAATTGAAAAATATACAGTAGAAAGCCTAAAGAAAGAAGATACACCAGCAGTTATATTAGTTTCAGAAGAATCAAGAAGAATGATGGAAATGCAATCTAGATTTGCTGGATTAGATTATGGATTCGATCTAAAAGAAGAAAAAACATTAGTTATAAATGATAAAAATCCATTAATCAAAAAAGTTTTATCTTTAAAAGATGACGAAACTAAAAAAGAAGCTGTAGATGTAATTTGCAACCAAATTGTAGACTTAGCATTGCTTGCAAACAAAGAATTAAGTGCAGATGAATTAGATTTATTTATCAAGAGAAGTAATGAATTGATGAGTAGAGTTATATCATTATAAAACAGAGTATAAACTTGTGAAATATAAAATAAATTAAAAGAGGGACTATACAATATAAGTAATTTTATTGTATAGTCCCTTTAATGTTTTGGATTAAATTTTATTAGTCTGATTCGCCTATTTCAACAGTTTTTAATTCCTTTTTATGTAATATATCATAAAGAATTGGAACAATAAATAGCGTTAATAATGTAGCGTATAATAAACCACCTATTGTAACTATTGATAAACCTTGTGATAATTCAGAACCCATACCAACTCCTAACGCCATAGTCGACATAGCAAGTATAGTTGTTAAAGCAGTCATAAGTATAGGTCTTATACGCGTTCTACCAGCTTCTAACAAGGCATCATGCTTATTGGCTCCATCAAGTCGTAATTGGTTTACATAGTCCACAAAGACTATACCATTATTAACAACTATACCAGCAAGAACTAAGAATCCTAACATAGAAGTTACACTTAGTACTTGTCCAGTAATTAATAATGCTAATAAACCTCCTGTAAATGCAAGTGGTATAGTAAACATTACGATAAATGGTGATAATAATGATTGGAATTGAGCAACCATTATTAAGTAAATAAATACTATAGCAAGTATTATCATAAGGATTAAGTCTTTCATAGTAGTATTTATTGTTTCAGTTTCTCCTCCTAACTCAATACTATAGCCTGAAGGAGTTTTATATTTATCAATTTTTGATTGTATTTTACGACTTACTAAACCGATATTGTGGCTATCATCAACTGATGCTGAGACAGTTAAATAACGAGTTTGGTTAGTGTGATTTATTGATGATGGAGTATTTGCACTACCTATAGAAGCAATTTCACTTAAAGCTATAGTAACATCTTCATTATTTTGAGTACCTTTTATATTTAAAGACTCTAAGTTTTCTAATGTAGGTTCTGTAGCGCTTTTTACAACTACATCTAAATCATTTCCATTTTGAGTTATAGATGTTGAGTTTCTTTCTGATTTTAGTCCCTCAGAAACTTGTTGATATACTTGTGCAACTGTAAGACCATATTTCATAGCAGCTTCTTTATCAACACTAATACGTTGTTCAACTTCTATATTATCTAAATCACTTTTTATATCAGTAACACCTTTAACTGATTTTAGTAATTTTGTCATATCTTCAGATATAGATTGAAGTTTGTCTAAGTTATTTCCTTTGATTTTGATACTTATTCCACTTGATAACATACTTCCAGTATCCATAGCAGATTCATTAACTGTTATATCATAACCTAAAGATTTTGTTTTATCTTTTATCATTTTAGCAATTTCTTTATTAGAATGTTTCATATCTTCTTTTAAAAGGATATAAGCAGAAACACTTTTTTTAGAAGAACCAGTGATGCTACCTGAACCTGTCATTGCGCCAACACCTTGGACATCTCGAAGTTCTTTTACTATGTTTACAAATTCATCACTAGCACTTTCTAAATCAGCTTGTGTTACTTCTTGACCTTCTTTTGCTGAGATAGTTGCTGTCATTTGAGTAGAGCTCATATCAGGCATGAATGCAGTTCCCATTTTTGTAGCACTATATCCAGCTAAAACTAAAAGTAATAATGCACCCACAAGTATAACTGCTTTATGTCTCAATGCATTGTCTAATACATATTCATATCCATCAACAAGTTTATTAAAGAATTTGTGTTCAACTTGATCTTTGCTAGTTAATATATTAGATGCCATGCAAGGAACTAAAGTAAGAGCCATTAATAAACTCGCAATAAGTGAATATGCGATTGTAAGACCCATATCGACGAATAATTGTCTTGTTATACCGTCTGTAAATACTATCGGTAAAAATACACATATAGTCGTTAGAGTAGAGGCACATATTGCGTTTGAAACTTGTTTAGCACCATAGACAGCGGCTTTATATTTGCTTACACCGTTATTTCTCATTCTATAGATATTTTCGATGACAACTATACTATTATCAACAAGCATACCAACGCCAAGAGCTAAACCAGATAGTGAAATCATGTTTAGAGATATACCTGTGAAGTACATTAAAACTACTGCAAATAGTAAACTCATAGGTATACTTAGAGCTATTATTATAGTAGGTTTAATACTTCTTAAGAAAATTAAAAGTACTATTATTGCTAATACACCACCATAAATTAAATTATCCAGTATACTATCGATAACCATATCTATGTATATACCTTGGTCCATTAGAGAAAGTATATGTAATTTATCATTTTTACTAGTTAAATTATCTATAGTTTTATTTAGTTTATCGCAAACTGAAGAAGTAGAAGCTGTACTAGTTTTTTCTATAGATAAAATGATTCCTGGGTTTCCATTTACATTTGTATATGAATCACTTGTGCTATTTCCATATTCAATGTTTGTAACATCTTTTAAATAAACATCAGCAATATCCTCTAATGAGAATAGAAGAAGATTCTCAATCTCATCTTTAGAAGTAAATTTATCACCGACTTTAACTGAATATTTATCAGCACCATCTTCAACATATCCAGCAGGCATAGAGAAGTTTTCTGCCGAAAGAACTGAATCAATTGTTTCAGGTGTGATTTTATTTGATATATCTGCAGCCTTTAAAGCCTCTTCTCTTGCTTTTTCTATTTCTTCTTTAGAAGACTCAAGTGTAGCTTTTTGTTCACTTACTTGTGAAGCTGTTTTTGATAATTCATCATTTAATGATGAACGAGAACTTTCAAGCTCTGTTTTTTGAGATTGTAACTTTTGAAGTTGAGCTTGTAAATCACTAGTAGAACCAGTATTGCTTGATATAGAGTTTTCGATTTCTTTTATAGAATTGTCTATTTGAGTACTGGTACTATCTAATTCAGAAAGTTTTTGTTGTATTTGAGATTCAGATTGTTGTTGACTTTCGTCTAAGCTAGAGATAGATTTATCTATCTCATCAATTTGATCATCAAATTTCTTATTTACACTTTCTTGAATTTCTTGATTAACAGAATCAATTTTATCAGGGTCTAAAGTGACTTGTAACTGTCTTTCCACAAGGCCACTTGCAGTTACTGATGCCACGCCATCAACACGTTCTAATTTAGGAATAACCTCATTATTAACATATCTAGAAATTTCCTCATTAGACATTCCATCGACATCTACACTTACCATCATTACTGGCATCATATCAGGATTTAGTTTCATAAGAGTAGTAGACCCAACAGAATCATCAAAGTTACCTTTGACTAAATCAACTTGACCATTAAGATCTATCATTGCAGAATCCATATTAGTATCCTGAGAAAATTCAAGTATAACCATACTTACATTTTCATTTGATATAGAAGTAATATTTTCTACACCACTTACGGTAGAGAATACTTCTTCTAGTGGATTTGTAACAGTACTTTCAACCTTCTCTGGACTTGCTCCAGGGTATGTTGTATACGCGATTACATAAGGAAGATTCATATTTGGCAATAAATCAGTCGTCATTTTTGTAAAGGAAACAACACCTAGAACAAGTATAAGGACCATGCATACCAATACTGTTAGTGGTTTTTTTACACTGAATTTTGGTAACAAAAATTTCACCTCACTTTAAAATTTCTAAAACTGACAGGTCAGTCAATAGTATAAGTATAGCATTTTCTAAAAAGGAAATAAATGGAATAAAGTCAAGAAATGTAAAAAAGTGTAAAATAAAAAACTCTACAAATATTTTTTAATATTTGTAGAGTTTTTTATTTTTGTCTATAAAGCTTAAACTATTTTTTTAGTTTCAACAACATTGTTTTCTTTGTTGTATTTTAATATACCAACTGAGGCAATTAATAAACAAGCATATGCTATAACAACATAACCTGTTGTAATTATCCAAGAAGTTAAATAACCAAATGTGTCAACACTTATTCCGAAAAGAACTGTACCAAGTGCATAACCTATAGCGAAGAATACTTGAACTATACCTAATATAGTACCAAATTCTCTATCACCAAAAAGAGCACCTGTTAAGTAAGATGGTCCAATTATATATGCAAATATAGTTATTCCTAAAAGTATTGCAAATAAGTATCCTAAAGCAGGTATACCAGGTATAAATACTAAAGATATTCCGCAAAGAACAACCATAACACTTGATAATAAAAGTGTCTTTTTGATACCTAATTTATCAAAGAATAAACCACCACATAAGTTCCCTAGTATAGAGAAGAAGGCGAATATTGAGCCAATATTAGCAACATAAGTAGCACTAAATCCTAATTTATATAAATAAGATGTGTATTGTACTGACATACCACTTACATAGAAACCTACAAATATAAATCCAACTGCTAATACCCAGAATAATTTCATTTTTGTTACTTCTTTAAGAGTATATCCCCATTTAGTTAAAGTAGTTTTTGTATTTTCTCCTTGTTGTGCTTTATTTCTAGGTACATTAGCAGCTAATTCTGATGGACCTTTTGGTAATCTAACCATAAATATAGAAATTAAAAGTGATACTACAAGAGAGAATATACCAAATATAAAGTATGCTTTTGCATAACCATAGTTTGGATTACTAAGTAATCTAGCAGCAACTTGTTGTAAGAATATATTACCTATACCACTACCACAGAATGCTAGACCCATTGCTAAACCTTTATTTTCTTTAAACCATGAGTTTAAAAGTAATGGAACACCTATAGCAGATACGATAGAAGTACCAACTTGAACTAAAGCTGATATAGCGTAATAAGCCCATAAGTTACCACCAGCAAATGAGAAAAGCGCAAATCCGCCACCACATAATATAGAACCTATGATATAAACTAATTTTATATTTGTTTTAGGATCAGATAAAACTTTACCTATATAAGGTGAAGCAAGTGCTGATACTATTGTACCGATTGTAAATAATAAAGAGAATTGAGTTAGTGTAAATCCTTCTCCATTAGTTACAAAGTTGATGAATTGGGGTTGTACGTTCGTTGCTACACCATAAGGAACAGCTTGAATTAACATACACGCCGCAACTATAACCCAACCATAAAAAAATGGTTTTTTAGTATTTGTATTTTCCATTATTATTTCTCCTTTTTATTATAAGTATTGTTTATTTATTATTACCGAATAATAAGCAATATAGACATAAAAAAAAACAAAATAAAATTGCTAATTAAACTAAATTTAAAATAAATTTAGAAATGGTTGTTTTTAGCATAACACATTCGCATGAAATTTCAAGGGGCAAAAGTAGAAAAAATATACAATAAGACAATATAAACATCAAAATAGGGCAGATTTCATCAGTATAAATGTATAAAAATAACGTTTCCAAGAAACAATAAACATATGTGAAATAATGGATTTAACAAGGTTACACAATTTCATTGAAATTTAAATAAATAATATGTTAAAATGACTTCATGTCGTATCTAGTAAATTATTGTCGACAAGTAAAGATTAAGTATTATATCCATAATAAGGAAAATAAAAAGGAAAGGAGAGCTACTATTTATACGTAGCGAAGACATAATTAAATGGCTAATTTTTTATCACAATTAGAACATATTATAACTGTTGTTTCTGATACAATATGGCCTATATTTTTACCATTTATACTGGTAGTAGGTGCAATAACTTCAATAAGAACTATCTTCATAGTACAGAAACAAGCAACAAAACCATCTACATTAAAACTTAAAAATGCTATAGGACCAGCGGCGATATCTCTTGGTGCTATGATAGGTACTGGTGCCGTTGTAGGTGTTATGGGTGCATTATCAAAATTATATGCAGCAGGACAACATAACATAGAGGCACTAGCAATATGGGCATTAATAGGAGCTTTAATAATGGTTCCAGTTTCTTATTCAGAAACATTAAACTCAAAAATAATGGGGAAAACACCAAAAGAATATATATCATACTTAATAGGTCCAAAATTAGGGATGGTATATGCAGTATGTTTCGTAGCATTATCTGTATTTGGATTTGGTGGTTTCCAATTTAGTGGTATAGATTCAGTTAGTGCTATAGTTGCATCTAAATTCATGGGAATAGAAACTACTTTCATGCAAAGATATTTATTTATCGTTGTACCAGTAATAATCATAGTAGCATTATTAGTACTATCTAAAAGACATGAAGTGTTTATGGATGCAATGACATACATGATAGGAACAGCAGTAGCAGCATACTTTATATTCTTTACAATATTTGTAATTAAAACAGCATCATACATACCAACTTACCTACATGGAATGATTCAAGGTATGATGAACCCTGTTAATGCAATGCTTGGTGTTCCACTTGGATTTATATTAGGTATGCAAAAGATAATCCAAACTGCTGAAACTGGTTTAGGTGCATTAGCTATGGCTGCACAAGAATCTGATTCTGAGCCTAGAGAAGCAGCTATGATAGCATTAATACCTACAATAGTAACAGTATTTGTATCTATAGTAGTTACTTCTTATATAGCATCATATGGTGTACGTAATGGAATAATTCACTTCCCAGCAGATACAATAACAAGATTAACTCAATTATTTGAAACTGCACAAGATGTAACGGGAGTTTTCGGATTAATAGTATTCTCATTATTTACTGTTTTATCTGCATTAACTACAATATTAGGTTCATACTACTATATGACAAAATTATTTAAGTCTAACCATATAAACACAAATATAGCAATATATTTAGTATTAGTATTTACAGCAGGTACATTAGCGGTATTCGGTGCAAATGTAGTGTTTGAAGCAGTAGACTTACTTATGTTTGTGCTTTGCGGAATAAATGTAACTACACTTATGATATTTACATTTAAAGCATGGAAAAAATATAAATTAGATGATAATGATTTAGATCAATCTAAAAGAGTATCTTAATAAACTTAATAGATAAATTATAAAGCCTGTATAAATTTTTTATACAGGCTTTTTTTAATTTCTAACTTATTAACTTACGCAACGGAAGAAGTTGTTGGCACTATGAACGCAGTGAATTTTTTTTGCCTAAATTTATGCTCATAAAACAAAAATAGTAAAAATAAATATATATAAGGCATAAATTAATTTAATATAAATTGGGAGGGATTTTTATGAAAATGTATACACAAAAATACAATCGAGGGAAGGGAAATGTAAGTAATATTCCAAATACAATTGCTTATACATTTATAAGAAATTATATGACTAGTAAAGAATTTGAAGAAATAACATACAGTATGTTTATCAAGAAGATGAATAAACAACAGGTGAGTAGAGCGATGTCAGAAATAAAATGGTTATTTAGAAGTTATCCGGGGTTAGAGGTTTTATCATTACAGGATGAAAAGGGAAATATAACTAGATTTGAACTTTAATAAAAAAAGTATTATTTGTATTTTTTATATATACATAGGAAAATTTTAAAAGATTATAGTAAAAAATTTATAATTGGTATAAAATAGATTTTGTTATTATTTAAAATTGGAATATGAGGAGATATGGAAATGACAAACTTAGAGTTTATATATAAGAGAAAAAGTATCAGAAAATTTACTGACCAAGAAATTCCAAAAGAAGACTTAATCGAAATGTTAAAGGCTGCAACTTATGCACCATCAGCAAAACACCAACAAAACTGGCATTTCGATGTTATAACAAATAAAGAGAAAATAGACGAAATAGCAAAAGTTGTTGGCGATAGACACATGGAAATTGCCAATTTAGCAGATAATGAAAAAGATCAAACTAATATGAGCAAGTTTTTAAAATACTACACAGTATTTAAAAATGCACCAGTTCTTATCTTAGTTTATGCAAAACCATATAAAACAGTAGAATATAAAATATTAAAAGATAAACCAGAATGTAAAGAATTATATGATATGGTAGCTTCTAGTCAAGCTGAGATACAAACTATAGGAGCAGCAGTAGAAAATTTATTATTAGCAGCTGCAAATATGGGATATGGAGCTTGTTATATGACAGGACCTATACATTCTAGAGATAAAATATATGAAGTTATGGGCCATGATGAGACAAAAGGAGAATTAATGGCATTAATACCAGTTTGTGTTCCAGAAGATATGAGTGCACCACAACCACCAAGACTTCCGTTAGAAGATGTAGTAACATTCATAGACTAAAGTTAATCAAAAATTTAATTATTTGTAATAAAAATTATATATTTTAATGTTATACTATAGATGTTAAAAAGATTACTTTTAATAAGAAAGTGAAATATCCTGTTTCTAGCAGGATATTTTAATGTAAAAATTGAAAAATAAATAAAGAATAACGAGAGGTGAATTATGGAATTTATCGAAATAATGAAAGCCATTATCTTAGGGATAATTGAAGGGATTACAGAATGGCTTCCAGTAAGTAGTACAGGACATATGATATTAGTTGATGAATTTTTACAACTAAATATGTCTCCAGCGTTTAAAGAAATGTTTTTTGTAGTTATACAATTAGGTGCAATCATGGCGGTAGTAGTTTTATATTGGAAAAAGATTTTTCCTTTTTCATTTAAAAAGAAACCATTTGTACAAAAGAGTATAATCATAATGTGGATTAAAGTAATAATTGCATGTTTACCAGCTGCAGTTATAGGCCTATTGTTTGATGATAAGGTTAATGAGTTATTCTATAACTTCCAAACAGTAGCGATAATGTTAATTTTATTTGGTATATTCTTTATAGTTGTTGAAAACTACAACAAAGGGAAAATACCTGTGGCAACAGATATGGATCAATTAACATTCAAAATGGCTATAATAATTGGTTTATTCCAAGTTATAGCTGCAGTTTTCCCAGGGACTTCACGTTCAGGAGCAACAATATTAGGAGCTTTATTAATAGGTGTATCAAGAGAAGTAGCAGCAGAGTTTACATTCTTCTTAGCAATACCTGTTATGTTTGGGGCTAGTTTACTTAAATTAGTTAAATTCGGATTTGTATTTACAGGATTTGAAATGTTAATACTATCTGTAGGAAGTATAGTAGCATTTATTGTATCAATACTAGCAATCAAATTCCTTGTTGGATACATAAAGAAACACGACTTCAAAGTATTTGGATGGTATCGCATCATACTTGGTATTGCGGTTATCGGATATTTCCTTGCAGCCAGATAAGTACTGTACAAGAAGGCAGAGTCAGAGTTTTCTCAGGGAGCGATTGTTAGCGACCGAGACAACTCTGACTCTGCCTTTTCATAGCCTACATAATTAGCCATAAAAAAACGGTATGATTCACAACTACTTCTTTTTTTTACAAGTTCTACAGAATTTAGTGTACAAATATCGGATGAAATGAACAGAAATAAATGGTAGAATAATTATAGTCGGTCAGATTGAGAAGTCTGCCAATAATATGAGGAGGAAAATGAGATGGGAGAAACGAAAGGACGTGTTACGATTCCGACAGATGTGGATGTCGTTCCGGAGACACTGGAACTGATGAAACGCTGGGGTGCAGATGCCATTCGTGATTGCGATGGAACTGATTATCCGGAAGGATTAAAGGATGTAGATGC